>JAOPVM010000152.1 GCA_025966215.1 Klenkia sp. | reverse complement strand
CAGCTCCAGCAGCGGGGCCAGCGGGTCGGGCCCAGTCGGCCGGGTGGGGCGGGGGGCGGCGCGCCGGACCCCCAGACCGGAGGCGCCGGGACCGTCCGTCGGGGGCCGCATCGGGATCGTCACGGCGACGACGGTAGCCGCGCCCGCATGCCACCTAGGCTCCCCCTCGATGACCACGCTCCTGCTCGTCCGGCACGGACAGAGCACCTGGAACGCCTCCGGCCTGATGCAGGGCCAGACGGCGCACGTCCCGCTGACCGAGCTCGGTCACGAGCAGGCCCGGGCGGCCGCGGCCGAGCTGGCGGCGCTGCGCCCGGGGGCGATGGTCTCCAGCGACCTGCGCCGCGCCGTGCAGACCGCGGAGCACTGCATGCAGGCCACCGGACGCCGGTTCAGCACCACCCCGGAGCTGCGCGAGCAGGGGTACGGCGTGCTGGAGGGCCGGCCCTCGCGCGAGCTGTGGGACCTCGTCGACTGGACCGACGTGCACTGGGCGGCCGAGGGCGGGGAGTCCCTGGCCCAGCTGCACGGCCGGGTCGCGGCCTACCTGCAGGGCCTGCGCGCCGCCCCACCGGCCGAGGTCGTCGCCCTGGTCACCCACGGGGACACCATCCGGGCCGCGCAGGCCGTGCTCGCCGGCGATGGCCCCGAGGCCATGCCGCACGTGACCCCGCACAACGGCACCGTCACCCGGCTCGAGCTGTGAGCCGCACGCTGGTGCTCGGCGGCTCCCGGTCCGGGAAGTCCGCCCACGCCGAGGCACTGCTGGAGGGCCGGGACGACGTCACCTACCTGGCCACGTCGGACCCCCGCCCGGACGACGCCGAGTGGACCGAGCGGATCGCCGCGCACCGGGCCCGCCGCCCGGCCAGCTGGACGACGAAGGAGACCACCAATCCCGGCGAGCTGGTGCTCCCGGGCACCTACCTGGTCGACAGCGTCACCACCTGGGTCACCGCGATGATGGACGCCAGCGGCGTCTGGGACGGCGGTCAGCGGGCCACCGACCGGCTGTCCCGGCGGGTCGACGAACTCCTCGAGGCGTGGGTGATGACCCCGGCGCACGTGGTCGCGGTCAGCGACGAGGTCGGCCTGGGCGTGGTCCCCGAGACCCGGTCGGGCCGGCTGTTCCGGGACACCCTGGGCAGCGTCAACCAGCGACTGGCCGCCACCGCCGACGAGGTGTGGTTCGTCGTCGCGGGGCTGCCCCAGCGCCTGCGGTGACCGGCATCTGGTCGTCCTTCGGCCTGCTCACCGTCGCCCGGGTGCCCGCGTCGACGTCGGCGCGCGGGGTGCTCCCCTGGGCCGCGCTCGTCGGCCTGGTGCTCGGTGACCTGGCCGCGCTGACCGCCTGGCTGGGCTCCCGGTACGCCTCGCCGCTGGTCGGGGCGGTGCTGGGCGTCGCGCTGCTGGCCTGGCTGACCCGCGGACTGCACCTGGACGGCCTGGCCGACACCGCCGACGGGTTGGGCCCGCTGCGCGGCCGGGACCGCGCGCTGGAGGTCATGCGCGCCGGTGACGTCGGGCCGTTCGGCGTGGCCACGCTGGTGCTGACCCTGCTGCTGCAGGTGGCCTGCCTGGCGGCCCTGCTCACCGTCGACGGTGGCTGGCTGGCGCTGTGGACGGCGGTCGTGGCGGCCCGGCTGGCGATGGCGCGCTGCGGCCTGCCCGGGGTGCCGACGGCGGCCGGCTCCTCGTTGGGTGCCGCGGTGGCCGGGACCGTCTCCCGGGTCTGGCTGGCCGGCTGTGCCCTGGTGGCCGTGGGCTGCGTCGTCGGTACGGCGGCCTGGCTCGGCGACCTGTCGCTGGCCGCCCGGCTCCTCGGTGCCGCCGTCCTCGGGCTGGCCGCCGGCGAACTGCTGCACCGCCGGGCCCGCGCCCGGCTGGGCGGGGTGAACGGCGACGTCATGGGCGCCGCCGGCGAGGTCACCACGGCGGCGACCCTGCTGGCCGCCCTGGTGCTCGTGAGCCTGTGAACGCCCGGTTCGACGACCTGGTGGCGGGCACCGGGCAGCTGTTCGACCCCCCGGACCGGGTCGTCGTCGCGCACCGGCCCGCGGACGTCGTCCCGGCGCTGGCCGAGGTCGAGGCGGCGGTGGCGGCCGGGGCCTGGGCGTACGGGTTCCTGTCCTACGAGGCGGCCCCCGGGCTGGACCCCTCCCTCCCGGTCCGGACGCCGGAGCCCGGGGACCCGCCGCTGGTCTGGTTCGGGCTCGGCGGTCCGCCCCGTGCCGCACCACCCCTGACCACGACGGACCGAGAGCCGGTGACCTGGCACCTCGACCGGACCGACGCCGAGCACGCGGCCGCGGTCGGGCGGGTGCGCGAGCTGATCGCGGCCGGCGAGACGTACCAGGTCAACCTCACCGACCGGCTGCGGGCGGGCGGTGTGGACGGCGCCGCGCTGTACGCCGACCTGGTGCTCGCCCAGCGCTGCGCGTACGGCGCGCTGCTGGACACCGGGACGCACACGATCGCCTCGGCGAGCCCGGAGCTGTTCCTCGAGTGGTCCGGCCGGCAGCTGCGGACCCGGCCGATGAAGGGCACCGCCCGCCGCGGCCCGACGACGGCGGAGGACCGGGCCGCGGCCGACGCGCTGCGGGCCAGCCCCAAGGAACGGGCCGAGAACCTGATGATCACCGACCTGCTGCGCAACGACCTGGGTCGGGTCGCCGAGACCGGCAGCGTGCGGGTCACCGAGCTGTTCGCCGTGGAGCGGTACCCGACGGTCTGGCAGTTGGTCTCCGAGGTCGTCGCGACCGTTCGGGAGGACGTCGGGCTGGTCGACGTGCTGCGTGCGCTGTTCCCCTGCGGCTCGGTGACCGGGGCCCCGAAGACCGCGGCGATGCGGGCGATCGCCGAGCTGGAGGCCGGCCCGCGCGGCGTCTACTGCGGTGCGATCGGCGTGCTCGCGCCGCCCGGTGAGCCGGTGCACGCCCGGTTCTCGGTGGCCATCCGCACCGCCGTCCTCTCCTCGGGCGACGTCGTCTACGGGTCCGGCGGTGGGATCACCTGGGATTCCGACCCGTCCGCCGAGCGCCGGGAGCTGCGCGACAAGGCCGCCGTCCTGCACGCACCGGCCGGGGACCACCGGCTGCTGGAGACCCTCGGCCACTCCCCCGGCACCGGGTTCACCGACCTGCCCGAGCACCTGGCCCGGCTGACCGACTCCGCCGCCTACTTCGGCTTCCGCTGCGACCCGGACGGGGTCGTCGACGCGCTGGACCGGGCCGTCGCGGACCGGACGACCCCGTCCCGGGTGCGGCTGCTGCTGGACCGGGACGGCGAGCTCGAGGTCACCGTGGACGACCCGCCACCGGCCCCGGCGGGCCCGGTGCGGCTGGCCGTCGACGACCGGCCGGTGGACCCCGGCGACCCGTGGCTGCAGCACAAGACCACCCGCCGCGCCGTCTACACCGACGCCGCCGCCCGGCACCCGGACGCAGACGACGTGGTGCTGGTCAACGACCGCGACGAGGTCACCGAGACCACGATCGCGACGCTGTGCGTCCGGCTGGGCGGCACCTGGTGGACCCCGCCGACCGCCTCGGGCTGCCTGCCCGGCACCGCCCGCGCCCGGCTGCTCGCCGACGGCGTCCTGCACGAGCGGGTCCTCACCGTCACCGACCTGCACGCCGCCGAGGAGCTCGCCGTGCTCAACTCCCTGCGCGGCCGGCGGCCCGCCGTCCTCGTGCGCCCTGACCCCCGCTGACCCGACGGCCTCCCACCCCGCAGCCGTCGCGGTCACCGCGCGATGACGACGAACTCCTCGAGGCCTGGGTGATGACGCCGGCGCACGTGGTCGCGGTCAGCGACGAGGTGGGTCTGGGCATCGTGCCCGAGACCCGGTCGGGCCGGCTGTTCCGGGACACCCTGGGCACGGTCGACCAGCGACTGGCCGGCACCGCCGACGGGGTGTGGTTCGTCGTCGCGAGGCTGCCCCAGCGCCTGCGATGTGGGCGGCCTTCGCCTGGCCGGCGATCGCCCGGGTCCGCGGCAACCCGTCGCCACGGGGCGGCCTGCCCCGGGCGCCGCTGGTCGGGCTGTGCTCGGCGACCTGGCCTCGGTGACCGGGTGGCTGGGCGCCTGGTACGCGTCCCCGCCCGTCGGCACCGTGCTCGGGGTCGCGCTGCTGGCCTGGCTCACCCGCGGGCTGCACCTGGACGGGCTGGCCGACACCGCCGACGGGCTGGGTCCGCTGCGCGGGCGCGAACGGGCGCTGGCGGTGACGCGCTCGGGCTACGTGGGCCCGTTCGGCGTCGCCACCCTCGTGCTGACCCTGCCGGCCGCCGCCGTCGTGCTCGGCCGAGGTCAGCCCACCGACACCAGGTCCACGACGAACACCAGGGTCGCGTCGCCGGGGATGGGTCCCTGGCCGGCCGGGCCGTAGCCCAGGTCGCTGGGGATGGTGACGTAGCGGCGGCCCCCGACGGCCATGCCGAGGGTGCCCTCGTCGAAGCCCTCGATCACCTGGCCGCCGCCGGCGGTGAAGGGCAGCGTCTCGTCCTCGCCCCGGCTCCAGGAGGAGTCGAACTGCTCGCCGGAGTCGTAGAAGGCGCCCACGTACTTCACCTCGACCGGGTCGCCCTGCTCGGCGACCGCGCCGTCACCGACGGCCACGTCGCTGATCACCAGCCCGCACGGCGGTAAGCCGTCCGAGGCCGGCACCTGCGGAGCCACGGCCAGGTCGCTCGACACCGAGGACGGCGCCTCCGCCGTCGCGGGGACGCTCTCGCAGGTCGCGGTCGGCTCGGCGGAGGCCTCCGGCTCGGGGTCCGAGCCGCAGGCGGTGAGCACCAGCGCGGCGGTGGAGAGGGTGGTCAGGAGCAGGGTGGGACGGCGGGTCACGGGGTCCTCTCGGGAGTGGGCTCGGTGGCGGTCTGCGCGGGGGTCTCCCCGCCCTCGATGTCGCCCTCGGTGTCCAGGTAGGCCTGCTTCAGCTCCGCCAGCAGCGCGGGGTCGGGCTCGGCCCACAACCCGCGGTCGGCGGCCTCGAGCAGCCGCTCGGCGATGCCGTGCAGCGCCCAGGGGTTGGACTCCTCCATGAACGCCCGGTTCTCCGGGTCGAGCACGTAGGTCTGGGTCAGCTTCTCGTACATCCAGTCGGCGACGACGCCGGTGGTGGCGTCGTAGCCGAACAGGTAGTCCACGGTCGCGGCCATCTCGAAGGCGCCCTTGTAGCCGTGCCGGCGCATCGCGGCCAGCCACTTGGGGTTGACCACCCGGGCGCGGAACACCCGGGAGGTCTCCTCGACCAGCGAGCGGGTGCGGACGTGCTCGGGCCGGGTGGAGTCCCCGACGTAGGCCTTGGGCGAGCTGCCGGTCAGCGCGCGGACGGTGGCGACCATCCCGCCGTGGTACTGGAAGTAGTCGTCGGAGTCGGCGATGTCGTGCTCGCGGGTGTCGATGTTCTTCGCCGCGACCGCGATCCGCCGGTAGGAGGTCTCCATGTCCGACCGGGCGGCCACGCCGTCGAGGTCCCGGCCGTAGGCGTAGCCGCCCCAGACCGCGTAGACCTCGGCCAGGTCGGCGTCGGTGCGCCAGTCCCGGCTGTCGATCAGCGACAGCAACCCGGCGCCGTAGGCGCTGGGCTTGGAGCCGAACACCCGGGTGGTGGCCCGCCGGCGGTCCCCGT
>JAOPVM010000145.1 GCA_025966215.1 Klenkia sp. | reverse complement strand
ACGAGGACGTGCGCGACCCCCGCCGGCCGGGCGGTCAGTCCGCAGACCGGCGCATCGACCACATCTGGGCCGGCCGCTCGAACTGGGTGGCGATCTCCCAGCTGACGTGCGGCGGCCCGGTCTCCTTGCGGAAGTTGGCCACCGCGACCCGGGCCAGCTCGGGGTCGGCGGCGACCCGGGCGGCGAGCTCGCGGGCCCGCGGCTCGACCTGGTCGGACTCCACCGCGGCCCAGGCCATGCCGAGCTCGGCGGCGCGGGCGCCGCTGACCTCCTCACCGAACAGCGCCATGGCCGCGGCGGCCTCCCGGCCGATCAGCCGGGACAGGATCACGAAGTGCCCGCCGCCGGGGTGCAGGCCGCGCTTGAGGAACCCGCACAGCAGCCGGGCGTCGGTGGCCACGACCCGCAGGTCGGCGGCCAGCAGCATGTTCATCCCGGCCCCCACGGCCGAGCCACGGACGGCGGCCACGGTGGGCACCCGCACCTGGCCCAGCCGGTAGAACGAGTCGTAGATGGCGCCCATCCCGGCGTAGGCGTCCGGGGCGGCGGGGTCCTTGCCGGCGTCGGTGAGGGTCTGCACGTCACCGCCGGCGCAGAAGCTCCTCCCGACGGCGGTGAGCACCAGCGCGCCGACGTCGTCCCGCCCGTCGACCTCGTCCAGGACGCCGATCAGCTCGGCGGCCATGGCCGGGGTGAGTGCGTTGCGGCGGTCGGGGGCGTTGAGGGTGACGACGGCGACGCCGTCCGTCACCTCGAGCAGGACCTCGGGCACAGCGACTCCTCGTGTCGACGGGGGCCGGCGACGGTGCCGGCCCCCGTGATCAGACCACGAGCCCCAGGACGCGGCGGGTCCGGAGGCGGCGCACTGCAACGGCTCGCACCAGGTCGTCGCGCCCCGAGCCAGGGGCGCGGGAGCATCCGGTGCGATCCCGGCCGGCGCCGGTCTAGGTGTCTCGGTCGGTAGCCAGTCGGTGCAGGTCCAGGGCCACGAAGACGGCGAGCCGGCGCTCGGCGTCGCCCAGTACGTCGCCGACGTCCTCCTGCAGCCTGGTGAGCCGCTGCCGAAAGGTGTTGTGGTGCAGGAACAACTGCCGGGCAGCCTCCGTGACGTTGCCGTTGGTCGCCCGGAACGCCCGCAGCACCCGCCGTCCCTCGTGCGCGGTCGGGGTGTCCTCCGCCAGGGCGCCCAGGACGTCACGGGCGAAGGACCGTCGCTCGTGCTCGGGCAACTGGAAGAGCAGGCGACTGACCCCGAGCTCGTCGAACCGGGTGACCTTGTTCGCCACGCCCAGTGCCCGGCCGACCACCGCCGCCCGTGAGGCCTGGCGGTGCGCACCCGGGTAGCTGCGCACGTCGTCGACGACCCGGCCGGCGCCGAGGGACAGCGGCACGTTGACCCGGCGGTACATCGCGCGCTGCAAGCGGTCCAGGTCGACGTCGCTGCCCACCAGGACCACGACCGACCCCTCATGGACCACGACGACGCCGCGGTCGTCGGCCGCCCGGACGGCCGGTTCCACCGACCTGGACAGTCGCTGCAACGCCGTGGTGGACACCGCCCGTCCGAACGGGATGAGCACCAGGAAGACCACCGGACGCGCCGGCAGGACCGCCAGCCGTCGGCTGCGGCGCACCGCCGCCTCGCGGGCGCCGAGGTCGTCACCCAGGACCGCGGCCAGCAATCGTCCCGCGGGGGCATCCGCGCGTTCCTCGCCCTGGTGGACCCGCAGGGCCAGCACGAGCACGGGCAGCACCGCTCCGACCAGCCCCTCACCCGCCACGGACAGCGCGCCGCCCAGGGTCAGGGTGCCGATCCGCCGGCCCCCCAGCAGCAGGGGCAGCGGGTCCACCTCCGCGGCGGACCCGACGTCCCCCGCGACAGCGAGCTCACGACCGGCGGCATCGGTGACGGCGAGACCGACCCCGAGCGCCCCGGACAGCCGACGGACGACCACACCCAGGTCGAGGTCCCCGGCGAGCAGCTCGGCCACCGCCAGCGACGCGTCCTCCCCGGCAGGCAGCCGGGCCTGCATCCGGGCAGCCACGGCCGACGCGTTACCAGCGCCCCACAGCAGGGTCCCCCCGGCACGTGTGACCAACGCCAGCACCTCTGTGGGGGCGTTCACCACCCGGTCCTCGGGGCCCACCACGGCGACCGCCGCGGGAGCCACCGTCCCGGTCTCCAGCACCGCGCGCAGCAGGGCGGCCAACGGGGGGAGGGCCGCGCCGCGGCGGGGCGGGACCCACGGCAGGACGACCAGCACCCCGCCCCGGTCGCCCGAGGGTCCACCCGCCGCCGTCCCGTCCAGCAGCCGGACGGCCGTGACCGGACGCGCAGCACCCTCGCCCCGGAGGAGGACCTCCAGGTGCGCCGATGCTGCCAGCTCGAGAGCCGTGGCGGTCACGGCCGACGCATCCGTGCGGCAGGATCCGAGCCGTGCGCACGGTGCCGGTCGTCGACCTCTCGCTCGGTCCGACGGCGGTCGCGGACCTGATCGGCCAGGTCTGCGCGGACGTCGGGTACTTCCAGGTCACCGGTCACGGCATGCCTCCGGAGCTGCTCACCGAGCTCATCACCGTCACCCGCCAGTTCTTCGCGTTGCCCACCGCGGTCAAGGAGAGGGTGGCCCAGCCCGCTCCCGATCAGGTGCGCGGGTGGTCGGGCATCGGCAGCGAGGGCATCACCTACTCCCTCGACGAGGAGTCGCCGGCCGATCTGAAGGAGAAGTTCGACATCGGCCCGGTCGACCACACCGGCCCCCACCAGCGGCCCAACCTCTGGCCGGCCGGCGTCCCGGGTCTGCGAGCCTGCTGGGAGGCTGCGTACCGCGAGTTCACCCGGGTCGACAGGATCCTGCACCAGAGCGCCGGCCTCGCGCTGGGGCTCGGCGCCGACGCCTTCGCCGCGCGCTACACCCGGCCGGTGAGCATGCTGCGGGCCCTCTACTACCCCGACCAGCCCGAGCCCCCGCTGCCGGGCCAGCTGCGCGCCGGGGTGCACTCGGACTACGGCACCTTCACCCTGGTGCTGGCCGAGAACCGCCCCGGCGCGCTGCAGGTGCTCGACCGCGGCGGCGAGTGGACCGACGTCCCGGTCATCCCAGGAGCGCTGCTGGTGATGCTGGGCGATCTGCTGACCGAGTGGACCGACGACCGCTGGCCAGCGACCCTGCACCGGGTGGTCAACCCCCGCCGGGACCAAGCCATGGACTCCGACCGGCTGGCCTTCGCGTTCTACAGCCACCCCGACTACGACTCCACCGTCCACGTGCTCCCCGGCCTGCCCGGTGGCGAACTGTCTCCCCCACCGGGCACGCCGACCGCCGGGGAGCACCTGCGTGACAAGTACGTGCGGCAGACCTCCTTCGGTCCGGGCAGCTGACCAGCCGATCAGTCGTCCAGCGCCAGGTGGTTGATCCGGAAGACGTGCCCGTCGGGGTCGGCGAGCACCGCCTGCCAGGCGCCGTAGTAGGTCTCCGACGGCGCGGACAGCACCGTCGCCCCGCGGTCGGCGGCGGCGGCGGTGAGCACGTCCACCTCGTCGATGGAGGCGGCCTCGAACGTCAGGAACGTGTCGACCCCGATGGCGTCGGGCGCCGGCTCCGGCAGGCGCAGGAGCTCGTAGGCCTTCGGCCCGCTGAAGCCGAGCACCGTGGGCCCCAGGCGCAGCCCGCGAAAGTGCGGGCTGGCCAGCGACGCCACCTCGGGCAGGTCGAACACGTCGGCGTAGAAGCCGACCGAGCGGTCGGGGTCGGCGACCAGCAGACTGCTGAACGAGAGGGCGACGGTCATCAGATCGACGCCGCCTGGGTCGCGAACTCCGGGTAGCGGTAGGGGTTGTCGGCGGTGACCTGGTCTGCGTTCTCTGCGGTCACGATCACCTGGTCGACGGTGCCCTGGAAGGTCACGTCGCCGCCGTCCAGGCTGGCCAGCACGGCCTGGGCGGCGAGCAGGCCGGTCTGCGCCGCCGAGTAGTAGCGGCTGGCCGTCAGGTAGGGCGTGCCCAGCCAGGTGAACATCTCCTCATCGGCGTCGCTGGAGACGTGCGTGATGTCCTGGATCCCGGAGGCCTCCAGGTAGGCCGCGATGCCGTTGGACATCGACGCCGCGTACGCCACGATCGCCGTCACCCCTGGGTTGGCCTGCAGCCCGGACTCGACGATCGTCGTCGCGGTGTCCCGGGCGAAGAAGCCCTGCTCACGGACGGCGACGGTGAAGCCGCTGCCCTCCAGCGCAGCGTCCAGGCCCTCGTCGATGCGCTCAGAGAAGCCCTGGCCCACGATGCCCTGCACCACGATGATCGGTCCCGGGGTGGCGTTGGCCAGCAGCCACTCGCCGATCAGCCGACCACCCTCGACGGAGTCCAGCGCGGCGACCCCGGCGAAGTACTGGTCGGCGTCACTCTCCCCCGGCCAGAGCGCGTTGCCGACCGGGACGTCCTGCTGTGCGCAGAGTTCGGCGGCCCGGGCGATGGTGGCCGCGTCGGCCGGGAGCGTGACCAGGCCCGCGATGCCCTGGCTGAGCAGGTTCTGCACGTTGCTGAGCTCGGTGCTGGAGTCGAAGTTGTTCTGCACGCCGACGAAGCCGTAGCCGGTGCCCTCGAGGGCCTTGAGCACACCTTCGGTGACGTAGCTGGAGTAGGCGTTGTTGCCGTTCAGCGAGATCCCGATGTTGCGGCCGGCGCCGTCGCCGGCTCCCCCGGACCCCCCCTCGTCAGACGAACCTCCGCAGGCGGCGAGGACGCCACTGAGGGCGATGCCGCCACCGATGAACCCGCCGAGGCGGAACAGGTCGCGGCGGCCCAGCGGCGCCGAGAAGGCAGCGGGGAGGGAGGGAGTGGGCACGGGGTCTCCAGGAGGTGTGGCGGGGTGGGCGGGGGTGGGGCGGCACTGCCCGGCGGGCCGGGTGGAGGAGGTCGGGGGGCACTGCCCGATGGGCGGGATCAGTCCGTTGGCTTGCCGCGGCGGGAGGCCGAGGGCAGCAGGGCCCGCACCGCCGCGCGGGCGGCCGGGCCGCGACGCAGGCCGCGGGAGGAGGCGGCCCGGGTCTCGGCGACCGCGGTCACGACGACGGCGAGGATGAGGATGGCCCCGGTGACCAGGCTCTGATAGGCGCCCGGGACCTGCAGGAAGGTCAACGCGGAGGTGACGGTGCCCAGCACCAGGACCCCCAGCGCGCTGCCGACCATCGTGCCGCGTCCGCCGGAGAGCGCGGCGCCGCCCAGTACGGCGGCCGCGATGACGGCCAGCTCGAGGCCGGCGCCGGACCGGGGGTCACCGGAGGCGAGCCGGGCCATCATCAGCAGCCCGCCGAATGCCGCCAGGGTGCTGTTGAGGGTGAAGAGGGCGACGATGTGCCGCCGGACCGGGACACCGGCCAGGTAGGTGGTGGCCCGGCTCGAGCCCAGCGCGAAGGTGGTGCGCCCGAAGCGGGTCAGGTGCAGCAGGACCCCAGCCACCACCAGTGTGCCCAGCAGCAGGACCACCGGGGCCCGGATGCCGAACCACTCCCCGAAACCCCAGCTGTCCAGGCCGTCGGCGACGGGTACGGGGGTGTTGTCGGCCAGCACCAGAGCCAGCGATGCGAACACGCTGAGACCGCCGAGGGTGAGGATGAACGGCGGGACGTCGAGGAACGCGACGACCAGGC
Organism: Klenkia sp.; assembly: GCA_025966215.1. Classification (GTDB taxonomy): domain Bacteria; phylum Actinomycetota; class Actinomycetes; order Mycobacteriales; family Geodermatophilaceae; genus Klenkia. Next base: position 6,062 of record JAOPVM010000145.1, on the reverse strand, counting down.
CCCAGACCAGTCCGACGCCGACACCCATCCCGAGTGCGACGGCCACGACGACGACGTCGCTGTACCCGGCCGCGAACAGCTTGGCCGAGACCACCGCCACCAGGCTGACCAGGCTGCCCACCGACAGGTCGATCTGCCCGCCGATCAGCAGGAACGTCTGCCCGGCGACCAGGATGCCCAGGACCGCCACCTGGGAGAGCACGTTCTGCAGGTTGCCGCTGGACAGGAAGGCCGGGTTCTGGCTGTCGGTGTACAGCGACACCGCGATCAGCGCGATGACCAGCGGCAGCACGGTGCGCAGCGCTGCGGTGGTGCTGAACTGCAGCCGGTAGGGCGGTGGGCCGGTCCGCCGGCCCCCCTGCTCGCCGGTCTCGACTCGGTCGGTCGTGGTCAGGCTCATCGGGTCTCCAGCGGCATGGATTCGAGGGCGAACAGCCCATCGGGGGTGGCACGGTCACCGGCGACGTCCGCGACGACGTCGCCACCGCGCAGCACGAGGACGCGATCGGCGAGAGCGCAGATCTCCTCGTAGTCGCTGGAGACGACCACCACGGCGACGCCGTCAGCGGCGAGCTCCAGCAGCTGGGCGTAGATGTCGAACTTCGCGCCGACATCGACCCCGGCGGTGGGCTGGTCGAGCACCAGCACCCGGCAGTCGGCGAGGAGCCAGCGGGCGAAGACCACCCGCTGTTGGTTGCCACCGGACAGGGTGCGGACCGGTCGGCCGGGGTCGTCTGCCTTGACCCGCCCGGCCCGGAGCGCCTCCCAGGCGGTGCGGCGGCTGGCGAACGGCCGGTGCCACACGTCCTTGGCCGCAGGACCGACCAGCAGGTTCTCGGTGATGGCCCGCTCCAGCAGCAGGGCATTGCGCTTGCGGTCCGACGGCACGAAACCGATGCCGGCCCGTGCCGCCGCCGGGCGGGCACCCAGCGGGGCTCCATCGAGCAGCACCCGGCCCTGCGAGGCCACCCGCACGCCGGCGAGCACCTCGGCCAGGTCCGAGGCACCCGCCCCGGAGGGCCCCGACAGCGCGATCACCTCACCGGCCCGTACGTCCACGTCCACCGGCCTGGTGCTGCCGGGCAGCGTCACGGACGTGGCGGCCAGCACGACGGGCGCATCGGTGGGCAGCACTCGGCGCGGTAGCCGGGTGTGCGCCACATCCCGGTCGAAGACGTGCCGCAGCAGGCTGTCGTGGTCGGTGTCGGCGACCTCGGTCTCGTGCACGAGGCGACCGTTGCGCAGCACCGTGGCCCGGTCGGCCAGCTCGAACACCTCGTGCAGGTGGTGCGAGATGTAGAGCAGGGCGCTGCCGCGGTCGCGCAGCTGGCGCACCACCCGGAAGAGGACGGCGACCTCGTCCCCGGCCAGCGATGCGGTCGGCTCGTCCAGGACGACGACGGCCGCCGGGCGGGCGGTCGTGCGGGCGAGCTCCACCAGCTGCTGCTGCGCGGCGGTGAGGTCCCCGGCCCGGGCGTGCGCATCGAGGTCGAGCCCCAGCGCGTCCAGGTGCTCCTGGGCCCGACGCTGCACCTGGCGCGCACTGACGGTGCCCAGCACTGTGCGGGGCACCGCGTCGAGCAGCACGTTGTGGCCCACGGAGAGATCGGCCGCGATGTGCCGTTCCTGGGGCAGCACCCGCACGCCGAGCCTGCGGGCAGCAGCCGGAGTGTGCTGTCGCAACTGCGTCCCACCGATGTGCACGGTGCCGGCATCGGGGCGCTCTGCGCCGGTGAGGACGCGGATCAGCGTGGACTTGCCCGCCCCGTTCTCCCCCAGCAGGGCGTGCACGGTGCCGGGGCGGACCGTGATGCTGACGTCGTCGAGTGCGAGCACCCCGGGGAAGCCCTTGGTGATGCCCGTGCACGAGATCGCGGCGGTCACAGGTCCACCACCAGCACGGGTGTGAGGGACCGGTCCACACAGAGCGCGACCCGGCGGCCGGCGGTCCGGGCCCGCAGGGACAGCACGGTGTTGCGGTGGTCGACGACGCCTTCCAGCACGGTGCTCACGCACGATCCGCAGTCCCCGGTCCGGCAGGTGGAGGGGACGTCGACCACCTCTTCGACGACCTCGAGGAGGCTGCGGTCGGCGGGCACCGTCCGGGTGGCGCCGGTGCGGCGCAGGACGACGGTGAAGGGGCCGTCGGAGATCGAGCTCCGCCGGCCCCCCACCTGCTCGGGGGCGGTGTTCACACCCGGATGAAGGTCTTCTCGACCTTGGCCGCCAGGTGTTCGCCGGACGTGACCGGCTCGTAGCGGGGCTCCTCACCCGGCGCGACGCAGGTCCCCAGCGGTGCGATCACCACGTCGTAGTTGGGCTGGTGGAAGAAGACGATGGACATCCGCTCGGTGTCGGAGACGACGTCCCGCGGCGGGTTGGCCACTCGGTGCCGGGTCGAGATCCACGCGTCGTTGGTCCACTGCGCCATCAGGTCGCCGATGTTGACCACCAGCGCGCCGGGGATCACCGGGACGTCGACCCAGTCGCCGTCCTGGGTGAACACCTGCAGGCCACCGGGGGCCTCCTCGGGCCGGACGATCGTCAGGCTGCCGTAGTCGGTGTGCGCGCCGGCACGCATCTGGCCGGGCAGCGGGGCGGCGTCCTGGTGCGGGTAGTGGATCGCCCGCAACATCGAGATGTCCTTGTCGATCTTGTCGTCGAAGAAGTCCTCAGGCAGGTCCAGGCCCAGTGCGAACCCGCGCATGAGCAGTCCACTGAGTTCGTCGGCGGCCTCGTAGTAGGTCTCCCAGGCCTGCTGCATCCCGGCCGGGCGGGCGGGCCACTGATTGGGCACGAAGTGCGGGCCGGCGGCGTCCATCGAGTAGTACGGGTCCGTGGCGTCGGTGCGGTGCGAGCCGGTGTCGAACTTCTGGTGCAGGTCGCGCGGGGTGCTCGTGTCCTCGTTGTAGCCCAGCGCCTGCTCCCCCACGGCGGTGTAACCCCGTGCGGTCATCGGATTGGGCTGGGAGACCTTCCGCTTGTCGTCGAGGTCGAGGGCGAAGAACTCCTTGGCCGTGTCGTACACGGCGCCGATGAGCTCCTCGGGCAGTCCGTGCCCGGTGATCTGGAAGAAGCCGATCTCCCGGCAGGCAGCGTCGATCTCCTTGCCCACCGCCGTGCGACGGGCGAGGTCGTCGCTCCGCAGGTCGGAGATGTCGATGACCGGGACGGCGTCGTTCGGGCTCACGGTGGGCTCCAAGGGCGGGGGGTCGGTTCCGCCCCAGTCTTCGAGCCAGCAGGTGTCGAACACAACGAGAGGACCGCACACTCTGAAGGGCCGATCAGTGTGCGGTTGTCACTGCCGAAACGGGACCGTCACCGCCCAGCCAGGAGCCCGTAAAACAAGGCCGTGGAGCGCGCGGCACCGGCCCCGGCCGCCACCTACCGGGTCCGACCTCGGCGGTTCCGTGCGGGGCTGTGCGAGCTGCAGGCACGGGGCACCCGCGAAGGGACGATCCGTTCCAGGTACTCGTCGACACGCGGCCGTTCGTGGTGTCCGTCGTCATGCGGCCCGGTCGTCCGGTGGGTGCCGTCATGCCCCAGCGCGCAGCCGGGCATCGGCGACCACGTCGCGAACGTGCTCGCTCGGGCCCGTGGTCTGCCGGAGCCCCGTTGCCGTCCCCGACCTCGACCAGGGGGTGCTGCCGCTGGGCAGGACCGCCCAACAGCGGAAAGGGCGGTCCCCCGGGGAACCGCCCTCCACCGCCGGCTGCCGGGCAGGTGCGCCGACACCTGGGCTCCCGGCTGCACATCCCCACCCCGGCCGCACGGGAGGCCTCGTGCTGCCGCCCGACACCGTCCTGGCCGTCGCCCGCGGCATGGCCCACGACGCCGACGGGGGGCTACGGGAGTGGTTCCATTCCCGGAACAGGTGAGCGCGGAGGGAGACAGGTGAGCGAGGACGGCGAAGGTGCACCGGCGTCCCAGACGCTGGACCGGGGCATCCGCATCCTGGAGCACCTGGCCGCCACCCGCGAGCCGCAGTCCATCGCCACGGTCGCCGCCGCGGTGGGCGTGCACCGGTCGATCGCCTACCGGCTGCTCCGCACCCTGGAGGCCCACCGGCTGGTCGAACGGGACGACGCCGGCAGCTACGGCGTGGGGCTGGCCGTCGTCGGGTTGTCCCGGTCGGTGCGGCGCACGCTGCAGGCCGCGGCCACCCCGGAGCTCGCCCAGTTGGTGCGAGCGCTGGGGATGACCGCCTTCCTCGTGGTCCGGGACGGCGAGGAGGCGGTGACCGTGAACGCCGTGGAACCCCGGGACAGCCCCGCACACGTGGCGTTCCGGCCCGGCAACCGGCACCCCGTCGGGCTCGGCGCCACCGGCCTGGCCCTGCTGGTGCCCGACGAGCCCTCCCCCGACGACCGCCCCGACCTGGTCACCGCCCGCGCCCGGGGCTGGGCCTCCACCCTGGGGGAGGTCATCCCCGGGATGCGCGCGGTCGCGGCCCCCGTACGGCACGCCGACGGGTCCACCGCGGGGGCACTGGCGGTCATCTTCGTGGACCAGGCGGTGGACGACGTGGTGGTCGGCGCCGCGTTGGCGGCCGCGGCCGACCGGGTGTCCGCCGCCCTCGGTTGAGCCTGCTGCGGCCGGGTAGGTGCGCACCTCCCCGAGGAGAGGAACCGCCGTGCGCCTGCTCGTGCTGGGAGGTGGGGGCTTCCTGGGCTTCCACGCCGCCACCGCCGCCCTCGGCCGGGGGGACGACGTCACCGTGCTGTCCCGCTCCGGGTCGTCGGTCCTGGACGGCGCCGAGGTGCTCACCGGTGACCGCGAGGGCGACCTGTCCGCCCTGCAGGGCCGGGAGTGGGACGCCGTCCTGGACACCTACACCGACACCGACCTGGGCGCCCCGGACGTGCGGCGCACCGCCGAGCTGCTGTCGGGCGCGGTGGGCGTCTACGGCTACGTCTCCGGGATGAGCGTCTACGCACCCGGCGGCAGCCCTGTCCCCACCGAGGCCGGCGCCGTGCGGCGGCCCGGGGTCGAGCCCGCCGGCGACCCGCTGCAGGAGCGCTCGCTGGCCAAGCTGGCCGCCGAGGAGGTGCTCGCCGAGGCCTTCGACGGCCCTGCCCTGCTGCCTCGGGTCGGCATCCTGGTCGGCCCCCGCGACCCCTCGGACCGGTTCACCTACTGGCCGCTGCGGATGGCCTGGGCGCTCGGCGGCACCCGCGAGGGCCCCGCGCTGGCGCCGGGTGACCCCGACCGAGCGGTGCAGTACAGCGACGCCCGCGACATCGCCGACTGGACCGTGGCGATGCTCGCCGCCGGCCGGGGCGGGGTGTTCAACACCGTCGGGCCCGGACGCCGGGAGACCCTCGGCGAGGTGCTCTCCGCCTGCCAGGAGGCCGCCGGGATCACGTCCGGGGAGGTCGAGCTGGTCTGGGCCGACGAGGACTGGCTGCGCCCCCGGCTGGGCGACCACCCCGAGGAGCGCCGTCCACTCTGGTTCCCCGAGGACCGGATCCCGCAGGACGCCATCGACTCCAGCGCGGCGATCGCCGAGGGCCTGGTGTTCCGCCCCGCCGTCGAGACCGCCCGGGACACCCTGCTCTGGTCCTGGGACCACGTCGTGGCCGACGGGCTGGAGGCCGGGTTCAGCGCCGACCGCGAGCGCGAGCTGATCGAGGCCTGGCGCTCCCGCTGACCCGGCTACCGTTCCGGGCATGACGACCCCCGGCGACGAGACCACTCCGGAGACCGACGAACCGACCACGGCGAAGACGCCGGTGTGGTGGACGGCCGTCCCGGTGCTGGTCGGCGCCTACGCCGTCTACGGGCTGCTCCGCGGCGACACCGGCTCGATCTGGCCCTGGGGCGACCTCGTCGTCCTCGCCGTGGCCCTGGTCCTGCTGGCCCTCGTCCTCGCCCCCCGCCTCAAGGCCCGCCGCCACCCCTGACCCCCTTTCCCCGGCACGGAGCACCCTTCCCGTCAGGGTCGGGCGGGCTCCGGGACGCGGGCGGGGTCGGGAAAGGAGCGGTCGCCGAACAGGACCGCCCGCGCCGCGGCCCGGCCGGGCGGGGTGCGCAGCAGCGCGAAGCCGGCCTCGGCGACCAGC
>JAOPVM010000138.1 GCA_025966215.1 Klenkia sp. | reverse complement strand
TCGCGGGCCTGCTCACGGAGCCGGTCGAGCTCGGCGGCGTAGACGTCTTCGAGCCGGGGGGCCGGGAGGTCACCGACCCGCCGTCCGGCCGGCGTCCTGCGGCGGTCGGGCACGTACTCGGTCACCGCCGCCGAACCGCCACGGAGCACCGCGGTGGCCGGGCCGGTGTCGGGCACCGGGTACAGCACCGGCGGCGCCGGCTGCTCGGTGCGGACGGCGGGCCGGCCGGTGCTGCGGACGGAGCGGTCCCAGGCGACGGCGCGGGCGGTGGACTCCCCGCGCAGCACGGCTCCCTCAGGCGATGAGATCGTCCTCACCCCCTCGGTCGATGACGATCTGGCCGGACTCCTCCATGGCACGCAGCGCGGCCACGACCCGGGCCTGGGCCTCGCCGACGGCCGCTGCACGGACCGGGCCGAGCAGCTCGATCTCGTCGCCGAGGTCCAGCGCCGCCCGCTCGGAGAGGTTGCGCATGACCTTGTCCCGGACGTCGTCCCGGACGCCCTTGAGCGCGGCGGCCAGGTCGGCCGTGGCCACCTCGCGGAGCACCAGCTGCATGGAGCGGTCGTCGACCACGACGATGTCCTCGAAGACGAACATCTGCGAGCGGACCTTCTCGGCGAGCTCGGGGTCCGAGGCCGACAGCGACTCCAGGATCGACCTCTCGGTGGGCCGGGACGCGCGGTTGATGATCTCGACCAGGGTCTCCACGCCGCCCGCAGAGGACAGCTCCGGGCTGGCCAGCAGCGAGCCCATCCGACGGCTGATCTCGTCCTCCACGAGCCGGACGACCTCGGGGGAGGTGCGGTCCATCATCGCGATCCGCAGCGCGACGTCGGCCTGCCGCTCGGCGTCCAGCCGGCTCATCAGCTCGGCGGCCTGCGTGGCCGGGAGGTGGGCCAGCACCAGCGCGATGATCTGCGGGTGCTCCTCGCGGAGGAAGGACAGCAGCTGCCGGGTGTCGGCGTTGCGCAGCGAGGTGAACGGCGGGTCGACGTAGACGGTCTGCAGCCGGCCGAGCACGGCCTCGGCCGCGGCGTCGCCGAGGCCGGCGGTGAGCGCCTCGCGGGCGAAGTCCAGCCCGCCCGCGCCCAGCGCGGCCGGGTTGACCATCCGCTCGTGGAACTCGAACAGCACGTCGTCGACGTCGGTGGGGGCCACGTCCTTGAGCCGCATCAGCTCACCGGTGAGGGCGTCGATCTCCTTCGGGGTCAGCTGGGCCATGACGGTGCCGGCCTCCTCCCGGGACATCTGGGCCAGGAACAACGCGGCCTTGCGCAACCCGGACAGATCGCGGCGGGGCAGCCGGACGGGCGCCCGGTCCAGCTCGCTCCCGGGCTCCAGGCCGACCATCTGCTCGACGCTCGTCAGGCTCACGTGCGGCTCTCGGCCAGCCAGCCGCGCAGGGTCGAGGCCACTGCGTCGGGCTGCGCCTCGATCATCGAGGTGATCTCACCGCGCAGCCGCTGGCGCTCCAGGGCCTCGATGGCCGCCGAGGTGCGCAGGTCCAGGCGGGCGTCGCGGGTGCTGGAGACCATCAGCGGGTCCAGGTCGTCGCCGGCCTCCAGCTCGAGGGCCTCGTAGTCGGAGTCGGCGAGGGCCTCCTGGCGCTTGCGGTTGCGCCACCAGACGAGCAGCACGAGCAGCAGCAGCCCGCCCACGATCGCGCCGGTCTTCACCAGCGACCACATCCGGTCGCCGGCCTCCGCCGCGGCGGCAGCGGCCAGGTCGGCGGCGGCGGCGTCGGCGGCGGAGGTGTCGAAGGCCATCGAGGCCACGGTGATCGCGTCGCCGCGGGCCGGGTCGAGGGCGACGGCGTTGCTCACCAGGTCCTGCACGGTGCCCGGGGCGACGGTGGCGCCGCCGGCGGAGTTCATCAGCACCGAGACGGTCAGCCGCTCGACCGAGCCGGGGGCGGCGATCGTCGTCCGCGTCTCGGTGTTGACCGGGTTGTTCGCGGTGGTGGACTCCCGGTTGTAGGAGCCGTCGCCACCCTCCCCGGCGGCCGCGCCGTCGGTGCCGAGCACGCCGGCCGCGGCGCCGCCGGTGCCGGTGTACTGCTCGGTGCTGGTGGTCTCGGCCAGCGCGGGGAGCTCCTCGGGGTAGCTGTAGGTCTGCGAGGTGCTGTTGCTCTGGTCGAAGTCCAGCGACGCGGCGACGGTGACCACGGCGTTGCCGGCACCCAGCGCGCGGTCGAGCATGTTCTGGGCGTTGGTGGCCAGCCGCTGCTCGAAGGCCGAGGTGTCGTCGGCCTGGGCCTGGCTGCCCGCGCCGGCGCCGTTCTCGGAGGACAGCAGCCGACCGGTGGAGTCGCTGACGGTGACCTGGTCGGGCTCCATGCCGTCCACGGAGCTGGAGACCAGGTGGGTGACCGACTGGACCTGCTCGCCGGACAGGTCGGTGCCCGGGCGCAACTGCAGCAGGACCGAGGCCTTCGGCTGGCTCTCGTCGGTCACGAAGACCTCGTCCTTGGGCATCGCGATGTGCACGGTGGCCGCGGTGACGCCGTCGATCGCCTCGAGGGTGTTCGACAGCTCGCCCTCCAGCGCCCGCTGGTAGGTCGTCTGCTGCTCGAACTCGCTGGTGGTGATGCCCTGCTCGTCCAGCAGCGAGTAGCCGGTGTCCGAGCCCGCGGGCAGGCCGAGGCCGGCCATCGTCAGGCGCAGCGAGTAGACCTGGTCCTTCGGGACCATGATCGTCCCGCTGCCGTCGGGCAGCTGGTAGCTGACGCCCTCGGCGTTGAGCTCGTCGACGATCGCCGAGGCGTCGGTGGAGGACAGGTTGGAGAACAGCGGCTCGTAGGTGGGGGCGGTGACCCAACGGACGAACACGAACCCGCCCACGGCGATCCCGAGGACCAGGGCGATGACGGTGGCCTTCTGCGCGAACGTCAGGGTGGTCAGCATCGCGCGCAGACGGTCCAGCGGACCGGCGAGGGCGGCAGGCATCAGACCGGCATCCGCATGATCTCGTTGAAGGCGTCCACGGCCTTGTTCTTCACCGTGACGACGGCGTCGGTGGCCAGGCGGGCCTCGGACGCGGCGATCATGTAGTCGTGCACGTCCTGCAGGTCGCCGGTGGCGGCCTGGGTGGCGTAGGTGTCGGCGGTGCTCTGCAGGCCCTGCAGCTGCCCGATCGACTGCGTGAGGACGTCGGCGAACGTGCTGCCCTGCGCGTTGACCGGGGCCTGCACCGCCGAGGTGGCCGAGCCGCCGCCCAGCCCGGCGACGCCCTGGGTCAGCAGACCGCTGACGTCGGTGGCCGGGACGCTGTTGCTGACGCCGTTGTTGTAGTAGCCGGAGGTGACCCCGAGGCCGTAGCCGGTGGTCAGGGCGATCGGAGAGGTCACAGGTTCTTCCCGAGCTGCAGGGCCGCCTGGTAGGCGTCGGTGGCGCGCGAGATCGCGCTGATGTTGGCCTGGTAACCGCGCTGGGCGATGATCAGGTTCGTCATCTGGGTGCCGAGGTCGATGTCGGGCATCCGGACGTAGCCCTCGTCGTCGGCCAGCGGGTTGTCGGGGGAGTGGACGAGCTTGCCCTCGGCGCTGCCGAAGGCCGCACCGGCCACCCGGACCCCGCCGGAGCCCGAGCCGTAGTCCACGGCCTGGGCGACGATGAACCGCTCCTTGAAGGCCTCCTGGTCCGGCGCCGCCGCGGTGTTGATGTTGGCGATGTTGTCCGAGACCGCGTCGAGGTACTTGCGGTGCAGCGTCATCCCCGAGCCGGAGATGGAGATCGAGTCGAAGACGGCCATCACTGCGTCCGGAGCGCGCTGCGCAGGAGGTCGTACTTGCCGTTGAGGGCCGACAGCGCCAGCTGGTAACGCAGGCCGGTCTCGGTGGCGATGACCGTCTCGGAGTCCAGGTCGACGTTGTTGCCGTCGGTGCGGGTGGCGGCCAGCGACCGGGTCACCGAGCCGCCTCCGCCGGTGGGGGTCCGGCCGTCGGCGAGCTCGGTGCGCAGCGTGGACTCGAAGTCGGTACGCCCGGCGAGGAACCCCGGGGTGTTGACGTTGGCGATGTTGTCGGCACCGACCCGCTGCCGCTGGGCGAGCCCGGAGAGCGCCGCGTGCAGCGTGCTCATCGTGGCGTCCGAGATCATCTCCGTGCCTCCGGCTGGTCCGCGTCAGGACCCCCGGGGAGGGGGCCCTCTGTCTCGCGAACCGTTCATCGGCAGTGCCCGACGGAGTCGTGACCACCGGGGCCGAACGGACGGCTGTGACTCGTGTGGTCGGTGGTCCTAGACCGGTCGGTCGATGAACGAGGACTCCGGGCGGCTCGGGGTCTGCGACATCCGGGCGGCCACGTCGCGCTGACGGCGGGACTGCACGATCCCCTCCACGAGCGCCTCGGCGACGGCCAGCTGGTGCTGCAGGAGGCGGGCGGCCCGCTCGCGCAGGTCGGCCGGCATCGGGCCCAGACCGGTCGGAGGGACCCAGTCGGAGGACCGTCGTCCCCAGGCAGCGATCTCCTCGGCCGAGGCCCCGGCCAGCGTGCGCTCGGCGTGCTGGGTGTCGGCCTCGATGACGTCCAGGGCGTCGGCCCAGGCCTGCCGGCGCTCCTCACGGCCGCCGGGGTGCCGGTCCTCGGCCCGGCCGGCCGGGGCCGATCGGAACTCGCCGGGGCTCACCCGGCGGAGCCCGGGGACGGTCACACCGGGCCGGCGCTGAGCACCGCGGCGGCCTCGGACCACGCGTCGCGCAGCGGCTCGACGACGGTGCGGCAGTCGGCCACCCGGCGGGCGTCGCCCTTGACGTTGGCCATCACCAGCTCGCTGTGCACCCAGGTGTACAGGGAGGACAGCGCGGGGCCGCCGTCCCAGTCCTCGACGTTCAGCGTGCCGTGCAGCTCCAGGACGATGTCCTGGGCGTGCATGAGCTGCTCGCTGGCAGCCACCCGGTCGCCCTCGCCGAGGGCGGCCTGGGCGCGCTGGAGGTCCAGGGCGAGGCGGTCGTAGAGCATCACCAGCAGACGCTGGGGGGACGCGGTCGAGACCGACTCGTTCACGTACCGGGCACGCAGGGCGGCAGTCATTCTGGGTTCTCCTGGGCTACGGGGGAGCGGGCGGTCAGGACGCGTTGGGGTCGTAGAGCTGGCCGATCTGCGAGCTCAACCACGAGCTCTGGTTCTTGATCGTGCTGAGCGCGGTCTCCAGCGCCCCGAACTGGCGGGTCAGCGTGGCCTGTCGTGCGGCCAGCCGGATGTCGAAGGCGTCGACCTTCTCCTGGATGGCCTTGGCCAGGGTGTCGCGACCGGTGGCGAGCTGGACGAGCGTGCCGGTGGAGGAGTCACTGGCGGTCTTGGCCAGGGCGGCGAGCTTCCCGGCGATGCCGGTGGTGGTGTCGGTCCCGGACAGCAGGGCGGTGACCGCGGCCGGGTCGCTGCCGAGCTTGGCGGTGAAGGCGGCGGCGTCGAAGGTGACCTTGCCGTCGCGGGTCAGCTGGAGGCCGATGGTGCTGGCGCTCTTCCCGCCGATGGCCGAGGAGATGGCGCTCAGCACCTGGTCGGAGAGCTGGACGAGCGCGCGGTCGCCCTGCAGCGTCGCCGTCGCCTGCCCGGCGGTGGAGGTCGTGTAGCCCTTGCTCACGCCGAGCGCACCGTTGGCGGCGTCGACGAGCGCCTGGACCTTGGCGGTGATGGCGGCGTCGTCGGAGCCGACGGTGACCGTGACGGCCGACTCGAGCTTGCTGACCGTGATCCTGGTGCCCGGGATGAGGTTCTCGAAGGTGTTGGACGCCGAGCTGGCGCGGATGCCGCCGCCGAGGTCGACGATCGCGCCCTGGGCCGGTGAGGTCTGCCGGAAGGCCAGCTCGTCCGGGCTGCCGTCCTCGCCGGTGAGACCGATCCGGAAGGCGCCCGCGCTGCCTTCGGAGTCGGCTACGACCTTGAGCCGGAACTCCCCGTTGCCGACCTGTACGACGGTGGCGTCCAGGCCGTAGCCGGATGCGCTGATCAGCTCGGCGACATCGGCCAGCGACGATCCGGCCGGGACGACGATCGTGTCGGTGACCCGGCCCTCGGCGTCGAGGACCTGGATGGGCCAGGAGGGCCGGACTCCGTCGTCGGTGACCGACGCGGTGGCCGACGTGAAGACCCGCTCGCTCATCACCTCCTGGGTGGAGGCCAGCTGGAGGACGGTGAAGGTGACCCGGCCCGTGGAGGCGGAGCTGCTGGCGGAGGCGGTCAGGGAAGCGGAGCTGCTGGACGCGGTCTTCGCTGCCTGCAGGCTGGCACTGGTGAGTGCCTCGGCCGCGGTGCGGATCGCGTCGAAGCGGGTGTTGACCGCCCGGTAGGCGCTGGCCTTGGCCTGGGCGACCGTGATCTGGTTCTGCAGCAGGGTCTTCGGCCGGGACTCGACGGCCATCAGCCCGCTGATGATCGAGGTGGTGTCCAGACCGGAGACCAGTCCGTCGACTCCGAGTGCCATGGCGTTCTCCCTCCGGGTGCTGGGTCAGGTGGTGATGCCCTCCTGTCATCGGCGGTCCGGCGTGCTTGTTGAGCCGAGCAGCTCCGGTGACCCCTCCGGGGGACCGCTAGGGCCCGGAACGGCAGCGAGGGGGGTGGCCGGGTGGCCACCCCCCTCACCGGGAGTGCTGTGCAGCGGGTGTCGCTCCCGCGTCGGATCAGCCTCGCAGCAGCTGCAGGACCCCCTGCGAGGACTGGTTGGCCTGGGCCAGCATCGCGGTGCCGGCCTGGACCAGGATCTGGTTCTTGCTGAACTCGGTCATCTCCGAGGCCATGTCCACGTCGACGATGCGCGACCGGCTGGCGGTCAGGTTCTCCACGGCGATGTTCAGGTTGGCGGTGGTCTGCTCGAACCGGTTCTGGATGGCACCCAGGTCGGCGCGGGCGGTGGAGACCGAGCTGATCGCCTTGTCCAGCGCGACCAGGGCGGCGTTGGCCCCGGTGGTGCCGGCGCCGGTGACGTTGATCGAGGAGACACCCAGCGCCGCGGCGGAGAACCCGCCGGTGGCGGCCGCGGCAGCGACGTTGGTCCCGGCGGCGTTCAGGCCACCGCCGGCGGTGATGGTGCCGGTGATGCTGTTGTCCTTGGCGCGGACCTCCAGGCCACCGTTGGTGCCGACCGTCGCGGTGTAGGCGAGCTTGAACGCGTTGTCGGCGTTGAGCTGGGCCGCGATGTTGTTGGCGTCGCTGGAGACCGTCAGGGCGGCGGTCGTCGTGGTGACGCCGTTGTGGACGAAGGTCGCGGCAGCGGCCGTGGTCACGGCCGCGCCGTTGGCCCAGCTGCTGACGGCGCCGGAGGCGCCGGTGGACTTGACGCTGGCGCTGATGACCTCGGTGGCGTTCGCGCCCACCTGGAAGGTGCCGCTGTAGTTGCCGTCCAGCAGCTTCTTGCCGTTGAAGGTGGTCGTGTCGGCGATGCGGGTCAGCTCCGAGTTGAGCTGGGTCAGCTCGGACTGGATGTTCGTCTTGGCGTCGGTCGACAGGCCGCCGTCGTTCGCCGCCTGGACGGACAGGTCACGCATGCGCTGGAGGATGCCCTGGCTGGTGGCCAGCGCGCCTTCCGCCGTCTGCACGACGCTGACGCCGTCCTGGGTGTTGCGGACGGCGACCTTGAGGCCACCGATCTGGGACTTCATGCCCTCGGAGATGGCCAGGCCGGCCGCGTCGTCCGCAGCGCGGTTGATGCGGAAGCCCGAGGACAGCTTCTCGAGGGACTTGCTCATCGCCGAGTCGTTGACCGACAGGTTGCGGTAGGCGTTCATCGCGGCGGTGTTGGTGTTGATGCGCATGCCCATGGTGATCCTCCTGGATTAAGGCTGTGCCGGTGGTTCCCGCTGCATCCGTGCTGCGGGGGGTGCAGTGACCATTACGGCGAGGACGCCGGTCACCTTGAGCCGAAACCGGGGGATCTGTGCAGCTCCCCCGAAGGGGTCAGGCGGGCTGGGTGAAGGCGGTGCGCACCTGGTCGGCCGAGCGCGGGGGAGGGGGCCACATGCCGCGGCTGCCGCGGGGCCGGCTGCGGGTGACGACCTGCTCCACGTAGGCGGCCTGCTGGTTGCGGGCGCGCACCCCGCCCGCGGGGGCGACCGGCGTCTCCTCCCACACCTCGCTCATCGCGGCATGCAGCAGGGTCAGGGCCCGGGCGCGCATCTGCGAGACCCGGGAGAGCGTCACCCCGAGGTCGGCAGCGATGTCGGTCAGGGATTCGTCACCGAAGAAACTGCGCTCGACGACCTCGCCCAGGCGGTCGGGCAGGGCGTGCATCGCCTCGTGCAGGTGGCGGGCCCGCTCGTTCTTCACCACCGTCTTCTCCGGGGAGTCCCCGGTCGAGGGCAGGTCGAAGGTGTTCCCGTCGTCCCCGCTCTCGGCGTCGATGCTCACCATCACGGCCCGGTGGACGTCGACCTGCAGGGTGGACAGCTCGCCGAGCGGCACCCCGAGCTCGGCGGCCAGCTCGGCCTGCGTGGGCGGGCGGCCCAGCCGGGCGGCGAGGACGTCGGCGGCAGCGTCCGAGCGCCGGGCGGCAGCTCGCACCGAACGGCTGGCCCAGTCGCCCGAGCGCAGCTCGTCGAGCACCGCACCCTGCAGGCGGGGGAGGGCGTAGGTGGCGAACGTGGCGCCCGCGGTGGAGTCGAACCGCCGAGCCACCTCGACCAGCGCGATCTGGGCGCAGGACAGCAGGTCCTCGCGGCTCACGTGTGCGGGCAGCGAGATGCGTGCCGCGACGGCGTTGACCGCGTACTGGGCGAGCGCGAGGTGCTCGGTGACCAGCCGGTCGGTGTCACGGCGCTGCTGGGGACCCGCCTGGGGAGGCGACGGGCGCGAGGGGTTCACGAGCTCTATCTCGGCGTCCCACGAGCCCCATCTGACCCTTCTCGGCAACTTCCTGCTTCGACTTGAGCCCCGATCTGCGATGCCGAAGTCAGTGGGGAGAACCGGGTGCGCAGCCGTGCCCCGGGAACCGAGGACGAGAGGAGCCAGCGGTGGACTACCAGCACCTGTCGACCCTGCTCTGGCGCGAGCAGGAGCTCCTGGACCTGCTGCTCTTCAAGGCCGAGGAGAAGCAGTACCTGATCATCAGCGGCA
The DNA here is from genome assembly GCA_025966215.1 of Klenkia sp. GTDB lineage: Bacteria > Actinomycetota > Actinomycetes > Mycobacteriales > Geodermatophilaceae > Klenkia. Next base: position 7,301 of record JAOPVM010000138.1, on the reverse strand, counting down.
AGAACCGCTGGCTGCCGCGGATCGCGCACGAGATCGAGGTCGTCCTCGACCAGATGCGCACCCTCGAGGTGGAGCGCGGCGCGGTCACCGAGGTCATCGCCGCCACGCTCGGGCTGGAGCCCAACCCCTCGCTGCGCACCATCGCCGAGCACGTCCCGGCCCCGTGGAACGACCTGCTGGTCAGGCACCACGAGACGCTGCTGGGCCTGGTCACCGACCTGCGCGGGCTCTCCGACGCCAACCGCGAGCTCATCCAGAGCGGCCTGGCCGCCATCGACGAGGCGCTGTTGTCGGTCCGCCCCGACGCCGCCCCGACCTACACCGCCGCCGGCCGCACCGCCTCGCGCGGAAGCCGCTCGATGACGCTGGACGGCACGCTGTGAGCGGCTTCTCCTCCCTCACCATCGCCAGCAACGTCCTGTCGGCGTACCAGCGGGCCCTCGAGGTCACGGCGCAGAACGTCGCGAACGCCGCCACCGTGGGCTACACCCGCCAGCGGGCGGACCTCCAGTCGCTGTCGGCCACCTCGGTGTCGGGCCTCTACTCGACCTCGGAGGGGGTCGGCGAGGGTGTCTCCGCCGACGTCGTCACCCGCATCCGGGATGCCTTCCTGGAGCGCCGCGGCCAGCTCGAGCACGGCATCTCCGCCCAGGCCGCCGCCCTGGACGTCGCCTGGTCGCAGGCCGAGCTGTCGTTCAACGAGCCGGGCTCGTCGGGCCTGCAGGCCACGCTGACCAAGCAGTGGTCGGCCTGGGGCCAGCTGGCCACCACGCCCACCGACCCCGCAGCCCGGACGGCGGTCATCGCCGCCAGCCAGGCCGTGGTGAGCTCGCTGAACAGCACCGCGAAGGCCCTCGACGCCCAGTGGTCCTCCACCAAGGTCGACCTGCAGGACGGGTTCGGCGAGGTCAACGCCGCCGCCCAGCAGATCGCCGAGCTCAACCGCGCGATCGTGGCCTCGGCGGCCGGCGGCCTGCACTCCAACGAGCTGCAGGACGAGCGCGACGTGCTCATCGGCGCGCTGGCCGACCGGATCGGCGCCATCGGGGTGCCGAAGGACGACGGCAGCGTGGACGTCGTGGTCAACGGTGCCGCCCTGGTGGCCGGGAAGACCGCCAGCACGATCACGCTGTCGGCGCCGGAGGCCCCCAGTGGCGCCGCCACGGCGAAGGCCGGGCTCTTCCTCGTACCCGGTGGCGCCGCGGTGACGCCCGGCGGGACGATGGGCGGGCAGCTCCAGGCGATGAACGAGATCCTGCCCGGCCTGCAGGGCAGGCTCGACGCGGTCGCGGCCGACATCGCAGCCGCGGTGAACGCCTTCCAGCAGGACGGATCGACGGCCGCCGGGGTCGCGGGCGTGGCGCTCTTCCAGACCGAGGGCGGGTCCACCGCCGGCATCACCGCCGGGAACATCCGACTGTCGGGGGTGAGTGGTCCGGGACTGGCGACCGGACTCCTCGACGCGGACGGCAACGCGTACGCCAGCAGCAGCGGTGCCAACGCCGACCGCATCGCCCAGCTGGGTTCCTCGACGTCGGGCCCCGACGCCACCTACCGCGACCTCGTCACCGACCTCGGGGTCAAGGCCCAGAGCGCGACCTCCTCCGCGTCCTCGGCCCGGGCGATCGCCACCCAGATCGACGCCTCCCGGCAGTCGGTCAGCGGGGTCAGCCTCGACGAGGAAATGACCAACATGCTCGTCTTCAAGCAGTCCTACGCCGCGATCAGCCGGGTCATCACGGCGATCGACGAGATGCTCGACGTCCTGATCAACAAGACCGGATTGGTCGGCAGGTGACCTGATGCGCATCACCCACCGCGCCATCGCAGAGCGCAGCTCCCAGAACATGCAGACCAACCTCGCCGCGATGGCGAAGCTGCAGGACCAGATCTCCTCGGGCAGGGCGATCGGGAGGCCCTCGGACTCCCCGAGCGGCACGTCGACGGCCATGCGCTCGCGCGCCGAGCTGACCACCAACGAGCGGTACTCGGCCAACATCTCCTCGGCCACCACCACGCTGAACGCCGCGGACTCCGCGCTGGGCGCGATGGGCGACCTGGTCCGCCGGGCGCGCGACCTGGTCACGCAGGGCGCGAACGCCGGGGCCAACAACGCGGTCAACAACGCCGCGCTGGCCACCGAGATCGCCGGCATCCGGGAGAGCATGCTCGCCGTCGCCAACCGCACCGTGGGCGGCGTCCCCGTCTTCGGTGGGACGACGGCGGGGGCCGCGGCCTACCGCGCGGACGGCGCCTACGCAGGCCAGTCGCTCGGCCAGCAGCAGGTCCGGGTGTCGGCGTCGGAGACCGTGCAGACCAGCCTCGACGGCCCGTCGGTCTTCGGCGAGGGCGCCGGCGACGTGTTCGCCCTGCTCGGCACCATCGTCGCCGAGCTGCAGGCGGGCTCGGCGACCATCGGCTCGCGCCTGGCCGACCTGGACACGGCCGCTCAGCGGATGACCACCGTCCGGGCCGAGATCGGCGTCCGCACCCAGCGCCTGGAGCAGGTCGCCTCGATCAACGCCGGCCAGGCGCTGTCCATCAAGGCACAGCTGTCGGGGGCCGAGGACATCGACCAGGCGAAGACGTACCTGGAGCTCACCGTCCGCGACACCGCCTACAAGGCGGCACTGCAGACCGCCGCCTCGACCATCCAGCTCTCCCTGGTGGACTACCTGCGCTGACTCATCTGACCGACGCGTCCCACCCGCCCCGGCGGTGTCCCGAGCAGTCGCCGGGTTGCCGATCATGACGACGACGGGGCACGGCACGTGCTCCACCCGGCCAGGGAACGGCCGGCCACCGAGACCCATGGAGGGGTACTGGTGCTCACGCTCACCCGCACGATCGGCGAGACCATCCGGATCGGCGACGACATCGAGGTGCACGTCGTCGAGGTCCGCGGCAACACCGTCCGGCTCGGCTTCAACGCCCCCCGCGAGGTGTCCATCCACCGCGCGGAGGTCTACGAGCAGATCGCCGCGGCCCGCCGGGTGGCCGTCCGGGTGGCCGCCGACGCCGTCGGCGCGCTGACCGCGGCCCTCGGTGGCACCCGCGGTTCCGCGACTGCCACGCGCGCACCACACGAGGACGGCGACACGGCGGCGCCCGCCTTGGCGTGATCTGCCCAGCATCGCCCCTGTAGTTGGGCGAGACGCACCTCGTTTCGGGTCAACTCCAGCCCCACCGTGCGCAAAGCTCTCCCCGGAGCACGTGACAGGGGGCGACGGACATGCAACGCAGCGCGACCAGCACGCCGAATGGCGTCGAGCAGGACGAGACCGTGGTGGTCCTCGGTCTGCCCGACGGCGCTCCGGACGTCTCGACCGTCCCGGCGTCCCTGCACGTCCACGTCCAACTGCGCCCCCGGCGGGCCGCGGCGCGCAAGTGCCTGGCCGCGCTGGCCCAGCTCGCGACCGAGCACGCCGCCGTGCCGGTCGGGTTGGTCGGGCTGAGCAAGGACGCCCGGGTGCTGAGGGTGACCGTGGCCGTCGACCTCGGCCCCCGCGCCGACGTCGCGCGGTTCTCCCCGGCCGCGCAGGCCGCGTACGCCTTCGTGTCCGACCTGTTCACCGTGCTCTACGAGCACATGCCGGTCTACGCGACCGAGCCCACCGCCGAGGAGTCGGCCGCCGTCGCCCCGTTCCTGCAGTCCGCCGACGCCGCCGGGCACTGGGTCGACGCCCGCGCCTGGACCCTGGACGCCGTCAGCGCCTGAGGCAGGCACCGTCGCACTCGTCCTCTCACCGAGTCGCGATCCCGCGGCCGCCCGGCACCACCGGAGCGGCCGTCTTCCCCCGAGATCGACGACCGACGACAGGAGTCCCCGGTGTCCGAACCGTCCCGCAGGTCCACCGGCCCCCTGGTCCTGGGTGGGATCACCGAGGACGAGGCCTGGGCCCGCACCCCCATCACCGTCCGGGACCGGGTGCACTTCCGCACCGAGCGGGAGCTGCCGCTCGCGGAGTTCCGGGCGTTCCTCCCGGCCGGGGTGACCGTCACCCTGGACGAGGGGGAGGGTCTCTACCGGGTCGACGGCGACGCCGGGCAGGCGGCCGCCCTGTCGGCGCTGGTCAAGAGCTGGTGCGCGGTGCACGACTACCGGACGGTGGGCCTGCGCGCGGAGACCGGCGTGCGCCGCCGGGCCCCGAAGGACCTCCCGCCGGCGTTCCTGGCCGACCTGTGCCGGCACTACGGGCCGGTCAGCCTCAAGCGCCTGCAACGGAACATGAGCACCATCCGGCTGCACATCCCGGACAACGACGACGTCGTCCAGCAGGTCAGCGAGTGGGTGCTCAAGGCCGTCGCGCAGTACGACGAGACCAAGGGCGTGCCGTTCGGGGCCTTCCTGGCGACCCAGCTGTCCAAGTGGGTGCACGACCTGGGCCGGGCGGCGTTCGGCCGCACCGCGACCGACACCGAGAACCGCCAGCAGAAGGCGGTCGCCGCCTTCATCGCCGAGCACCGGCGCCGCCCCACCGAACGGGAGCTCGCCGACCTGCTGGGCCAGAGCGTCGCGGTGTTGCGCAAGAACGCCCAGTCGGTGGCGACGCTGAACGGCCTGCGCAACCTGCAGTCCCTGGACGGTGTCCCCGACGGCGCCGACCACCTGCTCCCCGACGCGGCACAGGCACCGGACGAGATCCTCGGCGAGGCCGAGCAGAGCCTGCTCTCCCACGCCCTCACCGCGGCGTGCGCCCCGGACCCCACGGCCCGGTCCGACCAACGCGCCGGCCAGCCCAACGTGCTCGGGTGGGTCACCTGGTACCAGACCACCTGGGGTGGGCAGACCAAGACCCAGCTGGCCGCCGACCTGGGCACCTCGGTGCGCAACATGAACGTGCACGCCGACCGGGCCGAGCGTGTGCTCAAGGACCGGCTCACCGAACTGACCGGCTGATCCGGCTCCACCCGGGCCCGCGGCTGCCGATACAGGTGTGACAGGAGAGGCGAGGGCGCACCGCCCCCCGAACGAGCAGGGAGCGTGAGGCGATGACCATGGTGTCCGAGCCGTCGACCGGGGTGGTCCTCGTGCCGCACTGGCTGTCCGCCGTCGACCGCGCGGCCCTCGCCGCCTCGCTCGAGGCCGCCCTGGCCCGTCCCGACCTGCCCGCGAGCACCAGAGACCGGCTGGTGGACGTCCTCACCGAGCTGCACGTGGCCCGCGCCCGCGACGTGGTCTGGCCGAGCTCGGCCGCCCGGGTCCGGTTGGTCACCGGGTGGGACACCGACACGCTGCCGGTGCGGCTGTCGGCGATGGAGCTGGCCTGCACGCTGAGCCTGCCCGAGCTGCCCGCCGCCGTCCGCGCGGCACTCACCGGCGGCCGGAGCGCGTGACCGGTCCCGGCCTGCGCCTGCTTCCCCGGCTGACCCGGCGTACCTGCGACCCCGGCGACCTGCTCGACGCCGCCCACCGGCTCTGCGCCGCCGCCCCGGTCGGCCTCCGGGTCGAACTGGACGACGACCGCCGCGACCCGGCGTTGCGGGTCGAGGAGGCCGAACGCAGCCACCGCACCGGACTGGGTGCGCTGGCCGGGCAGATCACCCGGGACGGACACGACGGCTCGCCCGCGGCCCTGGACCGCGCTCTGCAGGTGTGGCTGGACCAGCGGCCGGTCACCGACGCCGAGGCCGCCCGGCGGGGGATCGCCGTCCTGGTCTGGGCCGACGACACCGAGTCCGCGCTGGGCTGGCAGGTCGTGGTGCACCGCGGCGACGTCGTCGTCGGCTGGGTACCGCACCCCTTCACCCACGCCGGCACCGTCGCATCGGTGCGGACGGCGGCCGCCGCACGGGCAGCCGACGTCGTCGTGCGGTGCAGCACCGAGGGCCCGGTGCTGCTCCTGGACGCCGACGACCCGCTGCTGGCCACCGCTGCGCTCAGTGCGCCCGAGCAGGTGCTGGCCACCGCCGGGGCACTCGGCCTGCGGCTGGCCGACGCGCGGGTGATCGTCACTCCCGGCCGCCCCGTCGCCTGGGCCGAGCCGGCCGTCGCGGCCCGCCTGGCCGGGGAGACCGTCGAGCCCTCGGTCACCCTGCCGTGGAGCGCACTGGGCGACCTGCCCTGGCTCTGAGGCTCAGGCGAGCTGCCCGTACTCCCAGTGCCACGGCTCGGGGTTGCTCCCGGTCGCCTGGGCCCAGTCGGGGGCGAGCCAGCCGAAGGTGGGTGCCCAGCGGGCCATCCAGGCGTGCTCGGGGGTGCCGAAGCCGTTGATCCCGCCGCAGAGGTCCACCGCCAGCCCCCAGCCGTGGTTCGACGTCCCCGGGACCGCGGTGATCGCGGGCTTGCGCTGGTGCGCGTCGACCTGGGCGGTCAGCGACCGGTAGGAGTCGGTGAGGCACAGCGGTCGGTCGAAGGCGCGCTGGAAGGCCTCGGCGAGCCCGGCGTAGGACGCCGCGGCGTCGCAGCGCAGCCGGTGCCCGGACCCGATCGAGCACAGCGCCGACGACGGGATGCTCCCGTTGGACCAGTCACCCCATGCCGGGGACACCGGGCCGGTGGCCGCTGTGACCGGCTGGGCGCCGCAGGAGGTCCCGGTGCTCCCGTCCGAGGCGGGCGGGGTGTTGGGCCGGGCCGGGGCCACGGTGACCCGCACCGCGGCCGCACCCGGCGGGGCCGGGACGACGACGACCTGGTGGGCCGTCGCTGACGCGGCGACCACCTGGCCGGCACCGACGTAGACCCCGACGTCGTCCAGGCCGGCACTCGGGTGCGAGCCGAAGACCAGGTCGCCGGGCTGCCACTGGCCCTCGGGCACGACGGTGCCCGCCGACCACTGGGCGGCCAGCGTGGAGCCCACGGCGTGCCCGAGACCGGCCCCCACGGTCGCGGTCAGGCCGGTGCCGGCGGTGCCGGCCGGCGAGGTGCCGCCCGGGACGTAGGGCGTGCCCAGCGCGGCGAGGGCCGAGCCGACCGCCAGGGCCGCCTCCACGGTGGGCACCGCGACGACTCGGCCGCCGACCACGCCCTGGACCACCCCGGGGACGACGAGCCCCAGCGCGTCGATGGCCGGGCTCAGCCCCGCGGGCAGGTCCCCGGCCGTCACCGCGGCCGCGGTGGGCAGCTCGATCCCGGCCGCGGCCAGGTCGGCGAGCCGGGTCTGCCAGGCCACCCGGGCGGCGTCGTCGACGGCCTGCTGGTCCGGGGAGGTGGGGGCGGTGCGCAGCCCGGCGAGGGCCGCGGTGACGGCGAGGTCGGCGTCGGTCGCCGGGTCTCCCGGCAGGTCACCGGCCAGCACGGCTGTGGCGGTCCCGGCGAGCTGGGCCTGCAGCGCAGCGGCCGCGGCGGTGAGTTCCAGCGG
>JAOPVM010000093.1 GCA_025966215.1 Klenkia sp. | reverse complement strand
TCCGCAAGGACGTGCTGGCCAAGTGCTACGGCGGTGACATCACCCGCAAGCGCAAGCTGCTGGAGAAGCAGAAGGAGGGCAAGAAGCGGATGAAGATGGTGGGCCGCGTCGAGGTCCCCCAGGAGGCCTTCGTGGCCGCGCTCTCCAACGCCGAGCCCGCCAAGAAGTGACCGGTCGGCTCGAGGCGGTCTGCGTGTCCGGCGCGGACCTCTACCCGCTGCCGGGCAGGCGGCCCGCGACGTCGGGCATCCGCAAGCGCCCGGTCGAGGGTCGGGTCGCCGTCCTCGACGAGACCCTGGACGGTGACCGGCAGGTCAACCGCAGGCACCACGGCGGGGAGGGCCAGGCGGTCTACGCCTACGCCCAGGCCGACGCGGACTGGTGGCAGACCGAGCTGGACCGGGAGCTCCCGGCCGGTGCCTTCGGGGAGAACCTGCGCACCACCGGGCTGGACCTGACGAACGCCGTCCTCGGCGAGCGGTGGGCCGTCGGGTCGGCGGTGTTCGAGGTGACCGGTCCGCGCATCCCGTGCGCGAACTTCGCCCGCTTCTGGGACGTGCCCGACCTGGTCAAGCGGTTCACCGCGCACGGCGCGAGCGGGGCCTACCTGCGGGTGCTGCAGACCGGCGAGATCGGCGCCGGGGACGACGTCGAGGTGCTGTCCCGGCCCGACCACGGGGTGACCGCGGGCCTGCTCTTCCGTGCGCTGACCACCCAGCGCGCCCGCCTGGTCGAGGTCGAGCCGGCGCTGGCCGCCGTCCCGGACAAGGACCGCGCCAAGCTCGCCGCCCGGATCGCGGCCCGGCAGGCCTGAGCCCGCGCTACTGTCCGGCCGGGCCCCGGCGGGGGGCGCGGGGGAGGGACACATGCGGGTGCGGACGACGGCGGTGCTGCTGCTCAGCGCCCTGGTGACGGCGGGCTGCGGCGGCGGCAGCGACGAGTCGGCCACCGATCTGTTGGCCCGGGCCAAGACCACGCTGGACGAGGCGTCCAGCGTGCACTTCGTGCTCACCAGCGAGGGCGCGCCCAGCGGGGGCACGGCGGTGCTCGGCGGGGAGGGCGACATCGCCCGGCCGGCCTCCTTCGAGGGCACCCTGCAGGTCCAGGCGCTGGGCAGCTCGGTCGAGGCGCAGGTCGTGTCGGTCGACGGCACCGTCTACGCCCAGCTCCCGCTCACCAGCGGCTTCAGCGTGGTGGACCCGGCGACCCTCGGCTTCGGCGACCCGGGCGCGCTCATCGACCCCGACGACGGCATCTCCCAGCTGCTCACCGCGGTCGAGTCCCCGGAGCTGGGGGAGGAGTCCCGGCTGGACGGCGAGGTGGTCCGTCAGGTCACCGGGTCGCTGCCCGGTGACCTGGTGGAGTCGCTGCTGACCACCGAGGACCCGGCGCAGCCGGTGGACGCGGTGTTCTCGATCGCGGCGGACTCCGGTGAACTGCGTGAGGTGGCCCTGACCGGGCCGTTCTTCACCGCCGACGAGACGGGCGGCTACACGATCGTCCTGTCCGACTTCGGGGCCGATGTCCAGATCACCGCACCCCCCACCGACTGACGTCCGGGCGCCCGGGCGGGCCACCCTCGCCCTGGCGACCCTCGCCGTCCTCGTCTCGGCCGCGGACACCTACGTCGTCGTCCTCGCGCTGCCCGACATCCTCACCGGCGTCGGGGTCGGTCTGGACCAGCTCCAGCGGGCCACCCCGATCGTCGGCGGGTTCCTGCTCGGCTACACCGCGACGCTGCCGCTGCTGGGCCGGCTCGCGGACCTGCGCGGTCGGCTGCCGGTGCTGGTCGGCTGCCTGCTGCTGTTCGCGCTGGGCTCGCTGCTGACCGCCACCGCTGTCGACCTGGGGCCGGCGGTGCTCGGCCGCGGACTGCAGGGCGTGGGGGCCGGCGGCCTGGTGCCGGCCACCCTGGCGCTGATCGCCGACCGGTGGCCACCGGAGCGTCGGGCTGTGCCCCTCGGTGTGGTCGGGGCGGTGCAGGAGGCCGGCGCGGTGCTCGGTCCGCTGGCCGGGGCCGCCGTCCTGGCCGTCGGCGACTGGCGCTGGATCTTCTGGCTGAACCTCGTCCTGGGGATCGGGCTCGCGGTCGCCCTGCGGGTGACCGGGCCCCGACGGGAGGGGCGGGACGTCGTGGGCACCGTGTTCGCGGTGCTCGCCGCGGCGGCGCTGGCGCTGCAGCTCGGCGAGCCCGACGTGCTGGCCACCGACGTCACCCTCGGGCTGGCCTGGGTGCCGCTGGCCGGGCCCGGGTGGACGACGCCGCTGGGGCTCCTCGCCGTCCTGGCGGGGGTGGGTGTGCTGGCCCGGTCGGCGACCGCGGCGCACCCCGTGCTCCCGGTGCGTGGGCTCCCGCGGCTGGCCCGCGAGGTGGACCTGCTCGGCGCGGTGCTGGTCGTGGTCGCCCTGGGCAGCCTGGTGTGGGCGTTCGCCGCGGCCGACCCGGCCACCCAGGTGGTCGCGCACGGGCCGGTCCTGCTGCCGCTGGCCGCGGTCGCGGCAGTCGTGTTCGCGCTGCACGAGCGCCGGACGGCGGACCCGCTGGTCCCGCTCGGCGACCTACGGCCAGTCGGTGCCTGGGGTGCGCTGCTGGTGAACCTGCTGGTCGGGGTGGCGCTGGTGGCAGCGCTGGTCGACGTCCCGCTGTTCGCCCGGGCGACCACCGAGACCGATCAACTGGGCGCCGCGCTGGTGCTGGTGGAGCTGCTGGTCGCCGTCCCGGTCGGTGCGGTGGCCGGTGGCTGGTTGTGCCGCGTCGTCGGCCCGCGGTGGGTGGCCGGTGCCGGGATGGCGCTGGCCGCCGTCGCCTTCGTGGCCATGGCCCGCTGGGACGCCACCGCACTGGACTCCTGGACGTCCACAGCCGCGCTGCTGGCCGCCGGTCTCGGGTTCGGGCTGGCCGTCGCCCCGGTGAGCGCGGTGTTGCTGGCGGTCACCCCGCAGCGGGTGCACGGCAGTGCGAGCGCCCTCGTCGTCGTCGCCCGGACCGTGGGCATGTTGGTCGGGCTGTCGCTGCTGACGGCGATCGCGCTCCGCTGCTTCACCGCCACGGTCGCCGACATCCCCAGCCCGCTGGTCACCTGCCCGAC
>JAOPVM010000062.1 GCA_025966215.1 Klenkia sp. | reverse complement strand
ACGGGTCGTCCACCGCCCGGGTCAGCGACCTGGACGCCTACCCGCTGATCGTCGAGCTGCAGCCCCTGCTGTCCCTGGACGAGACCGTCAGCGAGTTCGAGGAGGCGCTGGAGAGCCTGCTGGACCGGCTCACGACGATGCTCGACACCGGCGCCCACCACCTTCCCCCGGAGACCCTGCAGGACCCCGCCGGGGGGTGAGGCGTCAGACCCGGGCCGCGGCCCCCGGGAGCTCGGCCAGCACCGTCGCCAGCGTGTCCGGCTGCGCGCTGTACCAGGCCCAGACGCCGCGCTTCTCCCGAGCCAGGAAGCCGGCGTCGACGAGGACCTTCAGGTGGTGGGACACCGTCGGCTGGCTCAGCCCCAGCGGTCCAGTTAGATCACAGACGCACGCCGCGCCGGACGGGCTGTCGGCGATCAGCGACAGCAACCGCAGGCGCGCGGGGTCGGCGAGCGCCTTGAGCCGGCCGGCGAGCTCGGCGGCCGCGCGGCTGGACATCCCGCCGGTGAGCGGGCCCGCCGAGCAGCGCACGCCCGCCCCGTCGTCCACGGGGCCATCCTGGACCACGGATTGACGCCTGTCGATGCCTCAGGCACAGTCACCGCGGATCGACGCTCGTCGATCCCTGCCGTCGAGAGGCCCACGCATGCCCGACCCCGTCGCCGAGACCGCCCGCCCGGGCAGCGACCTGGAGACCCCCGTGCTGGCCCGGCTGTCCACGCTGGACCGGTTCCTCCCGGTCTGGATCGTCGCGGCCATGGCCACCGGCCTGGTGCTGGGCCGGTTCGTCCCCGGGCTGGACGCCCTCCTGGGGGCGGTCACGGTCAGCGACGTCAGCCTGCCGATCGCCGTCGGGCTGCTGCTGATGATGTACCCGGTGCTGGCCAGGGTCCGCTACGACCAGCTCGACCGGGTGACCGGCGACCGCCGGCTGCTGCTGGCGTCCCTGGGCCTCAACTGGGTGGTGGGCCCGGCGCTGATGTTCGTCCTCGCCTGGCTGCTGCTCCCCGACCTCCCGGAGTACCGGACCGGGCTGATCATCGTGGGCCTGGCCCGGTGCATCGCCATGGTGCTCATCTGGAACGACCTGTCCTGCGGGGACCGGGAGGCCGCCGCGGTGCTGGTCGCGATCAACTCGGTCTTCCAGATCGTCGCCTTCGCCGCCCTGGGCTGGTTCTACCTGCAGCTGCTGCCCGGCTGGCTGGGCCTGCCGACCACCTCGGCGGAGTTCAGCGTCTGGGCGATCGTGGTCTCGGTGCTGGTCTTCCTGGGCATCCCGCTGGTCCTCGGTCTCCTGACCCGGACCATCGGGGAGCGGACGAAGGGCCGGGACTGGTACGAGGGCCGGTTCCTGCCGAGGATCGGGCCGGTGGCCCTCTACGGCCTGCTGTTCACCATCGTCGTGCTCTTCGCGTCGCAGGGTGACGCGATCACCTCCCGGCCCTGGGACGTCGTCCGGATCGCGCTGCCGCTGCTGGCCTACTTCGCCCTGGTGTTCGGCGGGTCGTTCCTGCTCGGGATGCGGCTGGGGCTCGGGTACGCGAGGACCGCGACGCTGGCCTTCACCGCGGCCGGCAACAACTTCGAGCTCGCCATCGCCGTGTCGATCGGCACCTTCGGGGTCACCTCCGGTCAGGCCCTGGCCGGCGTCGTCGGCCCGCTCATCGAGGTGCCGGTGCTGGTGGGGCTGGTCTACGTCTCGCTGTGGGCGGCCCGCCGGTTCTTCCCCGGCGACCCCACGGTCCCGCAGGAGGTCGCCCGGTGACCGCCGTCCTCTTCGTCTGCGCCCGCAACGGCGGCAAGTCCCAGATGGCCGCCGGGCTGATGCGGGCCGCGGCACCCGGGGTCGCCGTGGACTCCGCGGGCACCGACCCGGGCACGACGCTCAACGCCCAGTCGGTCGAGTCGCTGGCCGAGGTGGGAGTGGACGTCTCCGGTGGCGCCCCGAAGCCGGTCACCGCCGAGCTGCTCGCGGTGGCCGACGTCGTCGTCACCCTGGGCAGCGAGGCCCGGATCGACCCGGCCCTCGTCCAGGGCGCGCCCGGCACGCTGTTCGAGACCTGGGTGACCGACGAGCCCTCCGCCCGCGGCATCGGGGGCCTGGACCGGATGCGGCTGGTCCGCGACGACATCGCCGCCCGGGTCGAGGACCTCCGCGAGCGGCTGGACGCCGGCCTCACCAGCTGACCGGCAGCGACTCCAGGCCGAAGACGATCGAGCGCTGCCGGAACGCCGGCTGCCACCCCGGATCGACGAACCGCAGCCCGGGGAACCGGCCGAGCAGGGCCGGCAGCGCGATCTGCAGCTCCAGGCGGGCCAGCGGGGCGCCCAGGCAGTGGTGGATGCCGTGCCCGAAGGCCAGGTGCTGCAGCGCCGGGCGGGTGAGGTCCAGCGCCTCCAGGTCGGCTCCCCACCGCGGGTCGCGGTCGGCGCCGGCCAACGAGCACAGCACCAGCTCCCCGGCCGCGATCGGCTGACCGGCCAGCACGGTGTCGGCGCGGGCGAAGCGCGGGAACGCCACCTGGACGACGGTCAGGTGCCGCAGCAGCTCCTCGACCGCGCCCTGCACCGCCGCCGGGTCCTGGCGCAGCCGGTCGGCCGCGACCGGATCGCGCAGCAGCAGCAGGGTCGACAGCGCCAGCATGCTGGCCGTCGTCTCGTGCCCGCCGACGAGCAGACCGTCGACCAGTCCGGCGAGCTCCTCGTCGTCCACGGTGTCCCCGTGCTCGCGCACCAGGTGCCCGAGCAGTCCCTCGCCGGGGTCCTTGCGCTCCCGGGCGACCAGCTCGCGCAGGTACACCAAGGACTGTGCGGCGGAGTCCAGCGGGGCGACGATGCTCTGCAGCAGGTCGAACCGACCGGCCGCGAGCGCGGCGAAGTCGACCTGGTCGGCCCGCGGCACGCCCAGCAGCTCGCCGATCACCAGCGCCGGCACCCGGTCGGCGAAGGCGGCGACCAGGTCCACACCCGGTCCTGCCGCGACGAGTGCGTCCAGGCACTCGTCCACCACCCGGGCGACGGCGGGTTCCAGCGCGGCGATCGACCGGGCGGTGAACGCCGGGGCCAGCATGCGGCGCAGCCGGGTGTGGTCGGGCGGGTCGCGGAAGCCGAGGCCCCCGGGGTCGGAGAGGCCGAGGTCGCCCTCGTCGTCGGCGGCGGCCAGGTGCGCGAAGTCGTTGCTGAACGTCGCGGTGTCCCCCAGCACGGCCCGGACGTCGGCGTGCCGGGTGACCAGCCAGACCGGGTTGCCGAACAGGTCCAGCCGGGTGACCGGGCCGGCCTCGCGGTGCGCGGCCAGCCACGGCAGGGGGTCGACGTCGACCCGGGTGAGTGGCCCGAAGACGTCGTCGGGGGACAGGTCGGGGGACAGTTCGACGGACACGGTCGACGGGCTCCTGGGTGGCTCGGGGGTGTCTCGCGGTCCACCATGCACGTCGGACCCGTCCGATCGCTCAGGGAGTGCCCGACGTCACCGTCCCACGTAGGCCGCCAGGTGCTGGGCGGTGAGCGTCGACCCGTCGGCGACCAGGTCGGCCGGGGTGCCCTCGAAGACCACCCGGCCGCCGTCGTGGCCGGCGCCCGGCCCCAGGTCGATGATCCAGTCGGCGTGCGCCATCACGGCCTGGTGGTGCTCGATGACCACCACCGAGGTGCCCGACTCGACCAGCCGGTCGAGCAGGCCCAGGAGCTG
>JAOPVM010000029.1 GCA_025966215.1 Klenkia sp. | reverse complement strand
GAGACCGGCCGCGGGGCGACCGAGGTGTCCCTGCCCGCCCACCTGTCGGTGTCGGCCCTGGTCGCGCTGCGCCGGGACCCCACCGAGCTGGCCCGTCGGCTGCGCCGGCCGATGCCCGCGGCGCCGGCCCCGCTGGCCCGCCGGGGGACCGCGTTCCACCTCTGGCTGGAGCAGCGCTTCGGGGCGTCCCGGTTGATCGACATCGACGAGCTGCCCGGGTCGGGGGACGCCGCGGCCGCGCCCGACGACGCCCTGGCCACGCTGCAGCAGCAGTTCCTGGCCGGGGAGTGGGCCGACCGCCAGCCCGTCGACGTCGAGGCCCCGTTCGAGACGCCCCTGGGCCCGCTCACCCTGCGGGGGCGGATCGACGCCGTCTTCGCCACCCCCGACGGGGGTTACGAGGTGATCGACTGGAAGACCGGTCCGGTGCCCGGCCCTGCGGAGCTGGCTGCGGCCGGGGTGCAGCTGGCCGCCTACCGGCTGGGCTGGTCCCGGCTGACCGGGGTGCCGGTGGCGCAGGTCAGTGCCGGGTTCCACCACGTGGCCGCCGGGGTGACGCTGCGGCCGGTCGACCTCCTCGACGAGGCCGGCCTGCTGGCCCTGGTCTCCGGGGAGGACGGGTGAGCTCAGGCCGGGGCGACCCGGTCCAGCACCGCGCGGGCCAGTGCCTCAGGGGCGTGCTCGGGCACCCAGTGCGAGACCCCGGGCAGCTCGACGAACCGGTAGTCCCCGGTCACCTGGTCCGCGCAGGCCTCGGCCGCGGTGCGGCCGACGGCCACGTCGGCGTCGCTCCACACGTAGGTGGTGGGCACCCCCACCGGGTCCACCGGGGTGTCCCCGCTCATCTGCCGGTACCAGTTCAGCGCCGCGGTGAGCGCGCCCGGCGCCGACAGGTGGGCCACGTAGTCCGCCACCGCCTCCGGGTCCACCCCGTCCAGCAGCCGGCGCAACCGCCGGGCGTCGTCCTCGAGCAGCACCCGCTCGGCCTTGCCGGCCTGCCAGAAGAGCTTGATGTAGGCCGAACGCTCCTTCTGCTCCGGGTCGGCCCGGTAGGCCAGCGTGTACGCGGTGGGGTGCGGCACCGACACCGCGGTGAGCGTGCGCACCCGGTCGGGATGCCAGCCGGCCAGCGCCCAGGCCACGTTGGCGCCCCAGTCGTGGCCCACGACATCGGTGACCGGTACGTCCAGGGCGGTCATCAGGTCGGTGGTGACCTGCGCCAGGGCGGGCAGCGCGTAGGCCTCGGGCTCGTCGGGGCGGGCGCCGGGGGAGTAGCCGAGCTGGTCGGGGGCGTAGGTGCGCAGGCCGGCCTGCGCCAGCAGCGGGCTGACCGCGGCCCAGGAGGAGGAGTTCTGCGGGAACCCGTGCAGGAGCAGCACCGGGCGGCCGTCCTCGGGACCGTCGGTCCGCACGTCGAAGGTCAGGTCGCCGACGTCCACCTGCAGCTGTCCGGGGGGCATGGCGCCGAACGTAACCCGGGCGCCCCGGCCCGGCGCGTTACCGTCGCGCGGTGAGCAGCAACGCCGAACGCGACTTCGTCACCGCCCACCTGGAGGACCTGCACGCCGACCTGGACGCCTGGCTGCGGATCCCGTCGGTGTCCGCCGACCCGGCCCGGTCCGGCGACGTGGCCGCCAGCGCGCAGTGGCTGGCCGACGCGTTGCGCCGCACCGGGTTCCCGGTGGTCGAGGTGTGGCCCACCGCCGGCGCCCCCGCCGTGTACGCCGAGTGGCCCTCGGCGGACGCAGGTGCCCCGGTCGCGCTGGTCTACGGCCACCACGACGTGCAGCCGGTCGACCCCGAGGAGGCCTGGACGTACCCGCCGTTCGAGCCCACCCGGGTGGAGACCCCGGCCGGCCCGGAGCTGCACGCCCGCGGTGCGATCGACGACAAGGGCAACGTGGCCTTCCACCTGCTCGGCATCCGCGCGCACCTGGCCGCCACCGGCCGGGACACCCCCGCGGTCACCGTCAAGCTGCTGGTCGAGGGCGAGGAGGAGTCCGGGTCGCCGCACTTCGTCGAGCTGCTGCACGAGCGCCGCGACCGGCTGGGCTGCGACGTCGTCGTGGTCAGCGACACCGGCATGACCGCCGCCGACGTGCCCAGCGCGGTGACGGCGATGCGCGGGCTGGCCGACGCCGAGATCACCCTGCGCGGGCCCGGCGTCGACCTGCACTCGGGCTCCTTCGGCGGGGCGGTGCCCAACCCGCTGCACGCGATGGCGTCGCTGCTGGCCAGCCTGCACGACGAGTCCGGCCGGGTCACCCTGCCCGGCTTCTACGACAAGGTGCGCCCGTTGACCGACCGCGAGCGCGAGCTGATGGGCCGGGTGCCCTTCGACGAAGCGGCCTGGCTGGCCGGGCCCGCGGCGTCCCGGGCGGCCACCGGCGAGGCCGGGTTCAGCACCCTGGAGCGGGTCGGGGCCCGGCCCACCGCCGAGGTCAACGGCATGTGGGGTGGCTACACCGGCCCCGGTCACAAGACGATCGTGCCGGCGCAGGCGCACGCCAAGGTCACCTTCCGGCTGGTCGCCGACCAGGTGCCGGCCGACCTCGCCGAGCAGGTGCGGGCCTGGGTCGAGCAGAACACCCCCGAGGGCATCGAGGCCGACGTGCACGTCCCGGCCGGCGGGGTCAGCCCGTGCGCCAGCGACCTGGACCACCCGGCGATGGACGCGCTGCTGCGCTCGATCGGGCAGGCCTTCGACGTCCCGGGCGAGGACGTGCTGTTCACCCGCGAGGGCGGCAGCGGCCCGGAGGCCGACCTCGTCGAGGTGCTCGGCGCCCCGCTGCTGTTCCTGGGCGCGGGCCTGCCCACCGACCGCATCCACGCGCCGGACGAGCGGGTGCTGCTGCCGATGCTGTACCGCGGCGCCGAGGCCACCGCCCACCTGTGGCGCGAGCTCGCCACGGTCCCCTTCGCCGGTCGCTGACGTGGAGGAGGGCGCGCAGTTCGGTCCCTACCGGGTGCTCGGGGTGCTCGGTCGGGGAGGCATGGGCGAGGTGCTGCGCGCCCACGACGCACAGCACGAGCGGGACGTCGCCCTGAAGGTGCTGCACCCGCAGTGGGCCACCGACGAGTCCTACCGGGAGCGGTTCCGCCGCGAGGCCCGGGTGGCCGCCCGGCTGCGCGAACCGCACGTCGTGCCGATCCACCGGTACGGGGAGATCGAGGGCCGGCTGTTCCTGGACATGCGGCTGGTCGAGGGCGAGGACCTGGCCGCGCTGCTGCGCCGCGCCGGCCCGCTGGACCCGGCCCGGGCCGTCGACGTCGTCGGGCAGGTGGCCCGGGCGCTGGACGCCGCGCACGCCGACGGCCTGGTGCACCGGGACGTCAAGCCGTCCAACGTGCTGCTGGTGGGCCGCGCCGACGGCGGTGACCTCGCCGCGTCCGCCCCCGGGGAGGACTTCGTCTACCTGGTCGACTTCGGCATCGCGCGCACCGTGGACAGCAGCACCGGCCCGCCGCTGACCGGCACCGGGCTCACCGTCGGCAGCACCGAGTACATGGCCCCCGAGCGGTTCCTGGGCGGCGAGCTCGGGCCCGGGGCAGACGTCTACTCCCTGGCCTGCGTGCTCTTCGAGGCCCTCACCGGCCAGCGTCCCTTCACCGCCGCGGACGCCGCGAGCCAGATGTACGCCCACGTCAACACCCCACCCCCGGCCCCGAGCTCGATCACCCCCGGGGTGCCCGCGCTGCTCGACGCCATCGTGG
>JAOPVM010000027.1 GCA_025966215.1 Klenkia sp. | reverse complement strand
TACTTGAACGGGTTCTTCGGCTTGGGTGCGAAGTAGTCGTTGCTGGCGAGCACGAACGCGCCGGGCTTGTCCAGCAGCGGGTCCAACGCCCGCAGCGTGGGCTCGACGGCGTCGTGGCCGGCCAGGTTGTCCCCGGTGGTGACCACGAGGTCGGGGTCCAGCGCGGCGAGCCCGGCGATCCACTCCTGCTTGGAGCGCTGACCGGCGGTCATGTGGATGTCGCTGATCTGCAGCACGGTCAGCGGTCGCTGGCCCGGGGGCAGCACGGGGACGTCGAAGCGCCGCAGCGTCCAGTGGGTGCGCTCGATCAGCGACGCGTAGCCGACCGTGGCGGCACCGGTCGCCAGGGCGGCCGCGGGGACGGCGAGGGCGGGGCGCATCGGGCCAGCCTATGTCGCCCGGGTGGGTGCGACTGCGGTGCGGACGACCTCGTCCGCGTGACAGGCTGAGGGACGTGTCCGACCTCAAGCAGACCCTCCGCGCCGACCTGACCACCGCCATGAAGGCCCGCGACGAGCTGCGCACCGCCACGCTGCGGATGGTGCTGTCGGCCGTCAGCGCCGAGGAGGTCTCCGGCAAGGCGGCCCGCGAGCTGTCCGACGACGAGGTGCAGGCGGTGCTGCGCCGCGAGGCGAAGAAGCGCAAGGAGGCCGCCGAGGCCTTCGGCGGGGCCGGCCGGGTCGAGCAGGCCGCCCGCGAGGAGGCCGAGGGCGAGGTGCTCGCCGGGTACCTGCCCACCCAGCTCTCCGACGAGGAGATCGCCGCGATCGTCACCGAGGTCGTGGCCGCGACCGGGGCGAGCGGCATGGGCGACATGGGGAAGGTCATGGGCCGTGCCAACGCCCAGGTCGCCGGGCGGGCCGAGGGCGGCCGGGTGGCCGGCGAGGTCCGTCGCCAGCTCGGCTAGACCCGGCCCTCGCCGTCTGCGTGCTGCCGGGGTCTAGCCCGGTTGACCGTCCCCGTTGGTGTCCGGGGCGTTCGGGTCGGCCGGTGCTGCCGGGGGCTGTTCGGCGGCCGGGGGAGCGACCTGGGACCCGTTGCTCACCAGCACCGTGACGCCGGCGCCGGCCTGGATGCGGTTGCCGGCGGCGGGGTTGAGTCCGACGACGGTCCCGGCCGGCTGGTCGGAGTCCACGGTCTGCTGACCGCTGTACTGCAGCTGCGCGCCGGTGATCGCCGACTGGCACGCGCTGACCGAGGAGCAGGACGGCACGGCCCGGGTGTTGCCGTTCTGCACGCCGGGATCGGCCTGCGGGAACGCCACAGCGGGCTCGTTGGCCAGGATCGGGGCCATCGCGGCGTTGAAGATCTCGGCGGGCTTGTTGCCACCGAAGCCGCCGACGTTCTGGTTCCCGATCGGGTTGAAGACCATGACGCTGGCGGTGTACTGGGGCGTGGAGCCGATGAAGCTCACCGACACGTTGCCCTGCGCCGTCCCGGTCTTGCCGGCGATCTGGTGACCGGGGATCGCGGCCCGGCGTCCGGTGCCGTAGGAGGCCACGGTGTCGCCGATCATGATCTGGTTCATCGTGCTGGCGACGCCGGAGGGGATGGCCTCGGGGGTGCACCGGTCGGCGGTGTTGATCGGGGTGCCGTCGGGCAGCGTGGCCGGGGCGCCGGTCTGGGCCACCACGATCGAGGTGACCGGGTTGGGGTCGCACTGGGTGCCGCCGGCAGCCAGCGTGGAGTAGGCCTCGGCGAGGTCGAGCGGGCTGGTGGCGTAGGGCCCGAGGGTGAAGGACCCCTGGTTCTCGTCGATGATCTGGTCGGCCGGGGTCTGGTTGGCCCGGTCGAAGCTCATCCCCATCCGCTCGGCCATCCGCACCGGTGCCTCGACCGAGCCCAGCCGGTCCTCCAGGGCCACGAAGTAGGTGTTGGACGAGCGGACCAGGGCCTGCTCCAGGTCCAGCGTGCCCGGGTAGGTGCCGGCGTTCTGCACCGTGTACGGCCGCCCGCCGTTGCGGTAGACGGTGGACACGTAGGGGTCGGCGGTGGTGAGCGAGTAGTACTGGGAGTAACCCTGCTCCAGCGCGGCGGCCGCGGTGAAGACCTTGTAGGTCGAGCCGGCGCCCTTGCTGGCCACGGCGTTGAAGTTCACCGACTCGCAGGCTGCGTCGGTGGCCTCGTCGCAGCCGAACCGGCGGTTGTTGGCCATCGCCAGCAGGTGCCCGGTGCCCGGCTGGACGACGGTGAACGTGCCGACCAGCGGGTCGCCGAGGGCGACGGTGTTCAGCACGGCCTGCTCGCCGGAGACCTGCAGGTCCGGGCGCAGGGTGGACTGGATGACGTACCCGCCGTTGTCGATCTGCTCCTGCGTCATCCCGAGGGTGTTGATCAGGTAGCCCTCGAGGTAGTCGCAGAAGTAGCCGCCGATCGAGGCGTTCGCGCAGCCGTTGGCCGGCGGCTGGCCCTCGGCGGTGACGACGGGGGAGGCGGTGGTGTCGGCCAGCTCCTGCTCGGTGATGTGCCCGAGGTCGAACATCCGGTTGAGCACCTGGTCGCGGCGGATCTGCGCGTTCTCCGGGTTGGCCAGCGGGTCGTCGGCGGTCGGGCTCTGCACCAGGCCGGCCAGCACGGAGGCCTGGGCCAGGTCCAGGTCGATCGCGTTGACCGAGAAGTAGCGCTGCGAGGCGGCCTGGATGCCGTAGGCGCCGGCGCCGAAGTAGGCGATGTTCAGGTACCGGGTGAGGATCTCGTCCTTGGAGTAGGTCTCCTCCAGGGCGAGGGCGAGGCGGGCCTCGCGCAGCTTGCGGCCCACGGTCTGCTCGTCGGCGGCCTCGCGCTCCTCGACGGTGTCGGCGGTCTGCAGCAGGGTCTGCTTCACCAGCTGCTGGGTGAGCGTCGACCCGCCCTCGGCGACGCCACCGGCGGCGATGTTGGTCGCCAGCGCACGCAGCGTGCCCTGTACGTCCAGGCCGTTGTGGGAGTAGAAGCGGCTGTCCTCGATGTCGACGATCGCCTGCTTCATGATCGGCGAGATCTGCTCGGCGGTCACCGGGGTGCGGTTGTTCGTGTAGAAGCTGGTGATCGGCTGCCCGTCGGCGGCCACCAGCACGGTGTTGCCGTTGGGCGTCTGGTCGGTCAGCTCGACCGGCAGCGCGTCCAGCAGCGAGGCGGAGTTCCGGGCGACCAGCCCGGTCCCGCCCACGAACGGGAGCATCATCCCGGCGACCAGCGCCCCGGCCACGACGATGGTCGCGACGAGCTTGGCGAGGGCGCCGACCTTGGAAGCAGCAGTGTCAGACATCGCAGGCCAAGGTACCTGTCGGACGGGTCCGTCCGGTGTGTCGTGCGACGGACGCGCGGGGCCGGCGCGTGGCACCGTTCCCAGCCGTCACAGGCCCCGTACAGCGGGTTCAGCGGCGGACCGGCAGCACCCTCGTCCGGGGCGTGCCGGTCCGGGTGTCCCCGTCGGGTGCGGTGAGCTCCCCGGCCATCACCCGCAGGTCGGCCAGGTCGTGCACGTCCCCGGCGGCCGCCGGCACGGTGCGGACGGCGACCTCGGGGTGGGCGCTGGTGAACCGATCGGCCAGCCGCTGCTCCCGGACGGCCAGCGCCATCCGCTCGGCGTGCACCCGCAGCGCCCCGGCGGCCAGCTTCGCGCCCTTGCCCCCGCCCTCGGCGACCGCCTCCGCGGCGGCCTCGGCGCGGGTGGCGGACAGCGCCGTCGTCGCCGGCGGGTGGGTGCGGTTGAGCACCAGCCCGGCCAACGGCATGCCCTCGGCGGAGAGCCGGTCGACGAAGTAGGAGGCCTCGCGCAGCGCGTCGGGCTCGGCGGAGGCGACGACGAGGAAGGACGTGCCGGGCTGGCGGAGCAGCTCGTAGGTCGCCGTCGCCCGCTCGCGGAACCCGCCGAACATCGTGTCCAACGCCGAGACGAACGAGGAGATGTCGTTCAGCAGCTGCCCGCCGAGGATCTTGGAGATGATCCGGCTGAAGAAGGAGAAGCCGGCGCCGACGATCCGCAGACCGGCCTTGCCGCCGGCCCGCGCAGGCGCGGTGAGCAGCCGGATCATGGTGCCGTCGAGGAAGCGGCTCATCCGGTTCGGGGCGTCCAGGAAGTCCAACGCCGACCGGGACGGCGGGGTGTCCACGATGATCAGGTCCCAGACGTCGCTGGCCCGCAGCTGGCCCAGCTTCTCCATCGCCATGTACTCCTGCGTGCCGGCGAAGGAGGACGACAGTGCCTGGTAGAAGGGGTTCTCGAAGATCGTGGCGGCCCGCTCGGGCGTGGAGTGAGCGGCGACGATGTCGTCGAAGGTCCGCTTCATGTCCAGCATCATCGCGTGCAGCTCACCGCCGGCGGACCCGTCGAGCTCGGGGACGACGACCCGCCGCGGCTCGTTGTCCAGCTCCTCCAGACCCAGGCTCTGGGCCAGTCGACGGGCCGGGTCGATGGTCAGCACGACCACCTTGCGGCCGGCCTCGGCGGCGGCCAGGGCGAGCGCGGCCGACGTCGTCGTCTTGCCCACCCCGCCGGCTCCGCAGCACACGACGATGCGGGTGGCGGGGTCGGCGACGATCGCGGCGAGGTCCATCGCCGGGGCGGTGCGGGGGGCGCTCACGCGGCGACGCCCTGGGCCAGGTGGGCCTCGAGGCGGTCGGCGAGCTCGTGCAGGGCCCCCAGGTCGATGGGCCCGACCAGCATCGGCAGTTCGACCGTGGGCCGGCCCAGCTCGGCCACCCGGTGGCGGAGCGCGTCCTGCGACTGCCAG
>JAOPVM010000026.1 GCA_025966215.1 Klenkia sp. | reverse complement strand
TACCTTGGACGCCGCGCCGGACCTCGGCGCACCCACCCGCGTCGAGGACGTGCTGGCCGCTGAGAAGTGGGCCCGGGAGCACGCCCGCGTCGCCATCGCCGGAGGCTGAGCTGAGCGGGTTCCTCCTGACGGTCCTCGGGATCGTCGCCTTCGCCGTCGGACTGCTGTTCAGCATCGGCTTCCACGAGTTCGGCCACTTCTTCTGGGCCCGGAAGTTCGGCATGCGCGTGCCGCAGTTCATGGTCGGGTTCGGCCCCACGCTGTTCTCCCGGCGGCGCGGGGAGACCGAGTACGGCGTCAAGGCCATCCCGCTGGGCGGCTACATCCGCATCGTCGGGATGATCCCGCCGGCCGAGCCGCACGAGAGCAAGCGCGCCACCCGGATGCGCAGCTTCATCGCCGAGGTGCGCGGGCAGGCCCTCAACGACGTGCTGCCCACCGACGGCGGCCGGGTCTTCTACGCCAAGCCCTGGTGGCAGCGGGTCATCGTGATGGCTGCCGGCCCGGTGAACAACCTGGTGCTGGCGGTGCTGTTCTTCACCCTGACGCTCACCACCATCGGCACCAGCGTGCTCACCACCCAGGTCGGCACCGTGCCGGCCTGCGTGCTCCCGGCCAACGCCGTCACCGCGGCCCAGGACGACGCCTGCGACGTCCCGATCGTCACCTCCGGCGCCGACGCCGGACAGGAGTGCACCACCGGCAGCGCGAACTGCGCCGTGCCGGTCACCAGCCCCGCCGCCGAGGCCGGCCTGCGCCCGGGCGACACGATCGTCGCCATCGACGGCCAGCAGGTCGACCCCACCGGGTGGGACAGCTGGACGACGGTGCAGCAGGCCATCCGCAGCAGCCCGGGGGAGCCGCTGCAGGTCACCGTCGAGCGGGACGGCGCCGAGCAGGACCTGACGGTCACACCGATCCCGAACACCGTCTACGAGGACCAGACCGCCGAGGACACGATCACCGCCGGCTACGTCGGCATCAGCCCGGTCGGCGGGTTCGCCCGACAGCCGATCAGCGAGCTGCCCGGGTACTTCGCCACCACCGTCAGCCAGTCCGTCGAGCGGCTGATCGGCATCCCGGAGCGGGTGCCGGCGCTGTTCGGCGCGGCCTTCCTGGGCGACGAGCGCGACGAGAACGGCCCGATCGGCATCGTCGGCGTGGGCCGGATCTCCGGCGAGGTGTTCGCCCTGACGGAGTTCACCGGTCAGGAGAAGCTCAGCTTCTTCCTGTCCCTGCTGGCCAGCGTCAACCTGGTCCTGTTCCTGTTCAACCTGGTGCCGATCTACCCCCTGGACGGCGGGCACGTGGCCGGTGCCCTGTACGAGAAGGCACGCTCCTCGGTCGCCCGGGTGCGCGGGAAGCCCGACCCCGGCCCGTTCGACATCGCCCGGCTCATGCCGGTGGCCTACGTGGTCGCGGGACTGTTCATCGCGCTGTCCGGGTTGCTCCTGGTGGCCGACCTCGTCAACCCCATCACGCTGCAGTAAGAGGAGAATCGACTCCGTGACAGTCAGCCTGGGCATGCCCACCCCTCCTCCGCCGGTGCTCGCTCCCCGTCGGAAGACCCGTCAGCTCGACGTGGGCGGGGTCGGGGTCGGCAGCGACTCACCCGTCAGCGTCCAGTCGATGTGCACCACCAAGACCGCCGACGTCAACGCCACGCTCCAGCAGATCGCCGAGCTCACCGCCTCGGGCTGTCAGATCGTGCGGGTCGCGGTGCCCGACACCGACGACGCCGAGGCGCTCGCGGTCATCGCCAAGAAGTCGCAGATCCCGGTCATCGCCGACATCCACTTCCAGCCGCGGTACGTCTTCGCCGCGATCGAGGCCGGCTGTGCCGCCGTCCGGGTCAACCCGGGCAACATCAAGAAGTTCGACGACAAGGTCGGCGACATCGCCAAGGCGGCCAAGGAGCACGGCACCCCGATCCGGATCGGGGTCAACGCCGGCTCGCTGGACAAGCGGCTGCTGGCCAAGTACGGCAAGGCCACCCCCGAGGCGCTGGTGGAGTCCGCGCTGTGGGAGTGCTCGCTGTTCGAGGAGCACGACTTCCGGGACATCAAGATCTCGGTCAAGCACAACGACCCGGTCGTGATGGTGCGTGCCTACGAGCTGCTCGCCCAGCAGTGCGACTACCCGCTGCACCTGGGCGTGACCGAGGCCGGCCCGCAGTTCCAGGGCACGATCAAGTCCGCCGTGGCCTTCGGCGCGCTGCTGTCCCAGGGGATCGGCGACACGATCCGCGTCTCCCTCTCGGCCCCGCCGGTCGAGGAGGTCAAGGTCGGGCTGCAGATCCTGGAGTCGCTCAACCTCAAGCAGCGCGGCCTGGAGATCGTGTCCTGTCCGTCCTGCGGGCGCGCACAGGTCGACGTCTACAAGCTCGCCGACGAGGTCACCGCGGGCCTGGAGGGCATGGAGATCCCGCTGCGCGTGGCCGTGATGGGCTGCGTCGTCAACGGCCCGGGCGAGGCCCGCGAGGCCGACCTCGGGGTGGCCTCCGGCAACGGCAAGGGCCAGATCTTCGTCAAGGGCGAGGTGGTCAAGACCGTCCCCGAGTCGATGATCGTGGAGACCCTCATCGAGGAGGCCTTCCGGATCGCCGAGCAGCAGGCCGACGACGGCGTGGCCTCCGGCGCGCCCGTCGTCAGCGTCTCCTGACCCCGTAGGCGGGGGAGCCACGGCGGTGCTGCGCGCGCTCCCGGCCCGGGTGCTGGACGCCGACGACGAGCGGGCCGTCCGCGACCTGCTGGCCACCGACCCGGTCGCGGCCTGCATGCTCGCCGGCCGGATCGAGACCCACGGCGTTGCCCCGGCGACCCTCGGGGCCCCGCTCTGGGGTCTGGGGTCCGGGGCGGAGCTGGACGCGGTCTGCCTGGCCGGGGCGAACCTCATCCCGTTCACCCGTCCCGGTGCCGAGCTCGAGGCGGCCCGGGCCTTCGCCGACCGGGCCCGTCGTGGCGGCCGCCGGTGTTCCACCATCGTGGGTCCGGCGCAGGCGGTGAACCCGTTGTGGGAGCGGCTGCGACCGCACTGGGGCCCGGCCCGCGACGTCCGCGCCTGCCAGCCGCTGCTGGCCATCGACGGCCCGCCGCTGGTGCCTGCCGAGCCCCGGGTGCAGCCGGTCCGCCTGCAGCAGCTGGAGACCCTGCTGCCGGCGGCGATCGCCATGTTCACCGAGGAGGTGGGCGTCAGCCCGCTGCGGGTCGACGGTGGCGCGGGCTACCGGGCCCGGGTCACCGAGTTGGTCCGGGCCGGGCAGTCACTGGCCTGGATCGAGTTCGGCGAGGTCGTCTTCAAGGCCGAGATCGGCGCGGTGTCCCGCGCGGCCTGCCAGGTGCAGGGCGTCTGGGTGGCGCCCCGGCACCGGGGCCGCGGCATCGGCCAGGCCGGGACGGCGGCGGTCGTGGAGTACGCCCGCCGCGCCATCGCGCCGGTGGTGAGCCTGTACGTCAACGACTTCAACGCCGGCGCCCGGGCGGCCTACGCCAAGGTCGGCTTCCGGGACGTCGGCACGTACTCCTCCGTCCTGTTCTGAATCGTCGTACCGGTCTGCCACAGTGCCGGTGTGCTGTTGCGACGGGGTGGACGCCGGGGAACGGTCCTGCTGGTGACGACGGCGGTGCTGGCCGGGCCGGTGCTCAGCGCCTGCACCTCGGCCGATCCCACCGACCAGGTGCGCGACAGCGCCCAGGCGTTCCTGGCCGACTGGTCCGGCGGTGACACCGAGGGGGCAGCGGCCCGCACCGACGACGAGGCTCTCGCCGCGACCCTGCTCGACCAGACCGCCACCGACCTGCCCGGTGCCACGCTCACCGCCGATCTCGGTGACGTCGCCGTGGACACCGACGAGGGCGCCACGGCCACCGCGACCTGGACGGCCACCTGGGACCTGGCCGCGGCCCCGGACTGGACCTACCAGGCCACCCTGGACCTCACCCGGGACGGCGACGCCGACGGCTGGACCGTGACGGCCGAGCCCACGCTGGTGCACCCCGAGCTCGCCGAGGGCCAGCACCTGCAGCTCACCCGCACCCTGCCCGACCGGGCCGCGATCACCGACGCCACCGGTGCGCCGCTGTTCACCCCCACCGAGGTGGTCACCGTCGGCGTCGACACCGCCCAGGTCACCGACCTGCCCGCGCTGGCCGCTGCGCTCTCGGCGGCCACCGGGGTGAGCGCTGAGGAGATCGCCGCCGACGTGCAGGCCGCCCCCAGCGGGCAGTTCGTCCCGGTCATCACCCTGCGCCGCCCGGACTTCGAGGCGATCCGCGCCCAGGTGTTCGACCTGCCCGGCGCGGTCTTCCCCACCGACACCCGGCTGCTGGCCCCCAGCCCGCGCTTCGGCGCCGCCCTGCTGGGTCGGGTGGGTGCAGCCACCGCCGAGGTGCTCGAGGAGACCACCGGTGACGACGACCAGCCGCTGTACGCCGAGGGCGACCAGCTGGGGCTCTCCGGCCTGCAGCGCGCGTACCAGGAGCAGCTCACCGGGACGGCGGGGTTCACCGTCGCGGTGATCAGCCTGGACACCGCCACCGGCGACACCGGCCGGGTCGTGGACACCCTCGACCCGGTCCCCGGCACCCCGGTGCAGACACCGTTGGTCCCCGCCGTGCAGAACGCCGCCGACGCGGCGGTCGCCGGCCAGGCGCTGGCCACCCACGTCGTCGTGATCCGGCCGGGCACCGGGGAGGTCGTCGCTGTCAGCTCCAACGAGGCGGCCACAGCGGCGAACGCCCTGGCGGGTCAGTTCCCGCCCGGGTCCAGCATGAAGACGATGACCGCCACGGCGCTGCTCTCGGCCGGCACGGTCACCCCCGACACGGCGGTCGCCTGCCCCGGCACCACGGTCGTCGACGGCCGGGAGTTCGAGAACGAGGACCAGTTCGACCTGGGCACGGTGCCCTTCACCCAGGCCTTCGCGCAGTCCTGCAACACCACCTTCATCCAGCAGGGCCTGACCCTGCCCGACGACGCTCTCTCGGCCGCGGCGGCCTCCTACGGCGTGGGCACCGACTGGCAGCTGCCCGTCGGGGTGTTCTCCGGCACGGTGCCGGCCACCAGCACCGGCACGACCAAGGCCGCCGATGCGATCGGGCAGGGCGAGGTGCTGATGAGCCCGGCGCAGATGGCGTTGGTCGCCGCCGGCATCGCCAGCGGCACCCCGGCAGCTCCCGTCGAGGTGGTGGGCGCGGAACCGGCCGGCAGCGCCCCGGCGGGTCCCGGGCAGGCCGTGCTCGACCAGCTGCGGCCGATGATGCGCCAGGTGGTGCTGACCGGCACCGCCACCGCGCTGGCCGACCAGGGCGAGGTCTACGGCAAGACCGGGACGGCGGAGTTCGGCACCACCACCCCGCCGGACTCGCACGGCTGGTTCGTCGGCTACCAGCTCGGCGGCCCCCAGGGCGACCTGGCCTTCGCCGTCCTGGTCGAGGCCGGGCAGTCCAGCAGCGTCGCGGTGGGCGTCGCCGACGCCTTCCTCTCCGGCCTCAGCCCCCAGGGTTGAGCACCTGGTCGCCGATGATGACCGCGGAGATCCCGCCGAAGACCAGCACGGCCAGCACCAGGACGACCAGCCGGTAGCCACGCACCCGGATGGCCGTCGGCAGCGCCGTGCGGTTGAGCCTGATCAGCAGGATCGAGTAGACGAACATCATGAACCCGCCGACCACCGAGCTGATCACCAGCAGCACCAGCGGCTGGTCGAACCCGGACAGCAGCACGCCCGCGCCCACGACGAGCAGGCCCCAGACGACCACGGAGTAGATGGGGCTCTCGCTCCAGCGCTCGGAGCGGGCCAGGTGGTTGACCTTGACGGTGTCGGCGACCAGCCGGGCGGTGTAGTCGCAGATGCCCAGCGCCGCGGCGTAGAGCGAGACCGCGCCGATCCACCAGAAGAACGTGCCGAACCAGCGGCCCACGGTGTCGGCCAGCACCTGGCCCTCGACCTGCAGGAAGCTGATGTCGTTGCCCGGGGTGTCCCGGCCGAAGACCGTGGCGTAGGCGATGACCGAGGTGGCCGAGATGGTCAGCCAGGTCAGGAACCAGAAGCTGACCATCTGCTCGGTGTTGGCGACCCGCCACCAGCCCTTCCACCGGCGCAGGTTGTCCGGGGTGGCCGGGAACAGGAACCCGGTCGAGGGCTCGGCCTGGTCCTCCCCGGTGACCGGGGAGACCAGCCGCGGGATCCGGGCGCCCATGCCGAAGCCCTTGTCCCGGATCCAGTTGCTCTGCACCAGGTTCTGCCCGCCGCCGCCACCGGCGAAGGCCAGCGCTCCGAGCACCAGGGCCAGGCCGAGCTGGCCGGGCACCGACCCGACGTCGGTCACCACCCGCCGGGTCTCGGCGACGTCGTCGGCGCCCACCACCGCGATGAAGGCGATCACGATGAAGGCCAGCACCGCGCCGACCTTGACGAACTCGATCCGCTCCACCGCGGTGTAGACCACCGGGGAGAGCGTCAGCACCAGCCCGATCGAGGCCAGCATGAGCAGCGCGATGAGCGTGACGTCGCCGCCGCCCACGGCGTAGGTCAGCACCGTGGCCGAGCTGGTCGCCCACCCCGGCCACAGGTTGGCCAGGAGCGTCAGCAGCGCGTACACCAGGCCCCAGTGCCGCCAGAGCCGGGAGAACCCGGTCAGCGCGGTCTCCCCGGTGGCCAGCGTGTAGCGCTCGATCTCCATGTTGAGGAACAGCTGCAGGGTCACCCCCACGAACGCCGCCCAGAGGAACGACAGCCCGACCTCGCTGGCGATGTAGGGGTAGAGCACGAACTCACCCGACGCCAGCCCGATGCCGGCGCCGATGACGCCGGGGCCGAGCACCGTGCGCCCACCTCGGCGGCCGCGACGGCGAAGCGGCGCCGCAGCTCGGGGGCACACAGCCGACCCGCAGGTCGGCCTCCTCAGCCGGTGAGGCCGGGGGTGGCGCTGGTGACCGGTGTCCGGCCGGCCAGCACCCGCCACGACACCGCGCGCACCTCGGCGGCCGACGCCGCCGTCACTGCCAG
>JAOPVM010000021.1 GCA_025966215.1 Klenkia sp. | reverse complement strand
CGCCGGCTCTCCCGACCCCCGTCGCGCAAGGCCCCGCTGCTGTTGGTCGCCCTCGTCGTCGGCGCCGTCGTCGCGGCCCTGCCCGGCGGGATCGGCTCGCAGACCCCGACCGCCGTCCCCGTCGCGGTGGCCGGGGACTACGGCCTGGGTGCCGCCGACAGCAACTTCGCCGGCGGCATGGACGACGTCGCCGCCCGCCGCGAGATCACCGAGGCCGAGGCCGCGGCCCGCCTCGACGCGCTGGCCGCCTCCCGGGCCGAGCGGGAGCCGGACTTCGCCGTCCCCACGGTGGGCCGGATGAGCACCTGCTTCTGCATGCGCTGGGGCAGCATGCACTGGGGCGTGGACCTCGCCGCCCCGCTGGGCACCGACATCGTGGCCGCCGCCGACGGGGTGGTGCTGCGCTCCGGCCCGGCCAGCGGCTACGGCAACGCCATCTACATCCAGGACGCCGACGGCAACGTCCAGATCTACGGCCACATGCGCTACCTGTTCGTCGAGGCCGGGGACGTCGTCTCCGCCGGCGACCTCATCGCGAAGGTCGGCAACGAGGGCCAGTCCACCGGCCCGCACCTGCACTTCGAGATCCACACCGGCTCCATGACCGGCCGCCCCCTCGACCCCCAGGAGTGGCTCGCCGAGCGGGGCATCCAGATCAGCTGAGCGGCACGACTCCCGGCCGCGGTGCGGCCGGGAGGGCCGCCGTGTCAGAGCTTCACGAGGGGGGCGTACCTCAGCACCAGGCGCTTGGTGCCGCTGGAGCCGAAGTCCACGGTGGCCTGGGCCTTGTCGGCGGCCCCGGTGACCTCGACGACGGTGCCGAGACCGAAGGCGTCGTGGCTGACCCGGTCCCCGACGTCCACGGTGATGACCTTCCGGTTGCCGACGCCGCCGCGCAGACCCCCGGTGGACAGCCCGGTGGCGGCGACCCGCTGCTGGGCCGAGCCGTACCGGGCGCTGGGCCTGGGGTCGATGCCGGTCCAGTGCAGGGCGTCCTCGGGCAGCTCGTCGAGGAACCGGGACGGCGGGTTGTAGGCCGGCTGCCCCCAGCTGGTGCGCACGGTGGCCCGGGACAGGAAGAGCCGCTCGCGGGCCCGGGTGATGCCCACGTAGGCCAGCCGGCGCTCCTCCTCGAGCTCCTTGGGGTCCCCGAGGGCCCGCAGGTGCGGGAAGACGCCGTCCTCCAGGGCCGTCAGGAACACGACCGGGAACTCCAGGCCCTTGGCGGTGTGCAGGGTCATCATCGTGACCACGCCGGCGTCGTCCCCGGTGACCGGGATCTGGTCGGCGTCGGCCACCAGCGAGACCTGCTCGAGGAAGTCGGTGACGGTGCCCTCGGGGTTCACCGCCTCGAACTCGGCGGCGACGCTGACCAGCTCGTGCAGGTTGTCGACCCGACCCTCGTCCTGGGGGTCGGTGGAGGCCTCCAGCTCCGAGAGCAGGCCGCTGCGCTCCAGGATGGACTCCAGCAGCGCGCTGGGCCCGGAACCCGTGGCCAGCAGGTGCTCGAACTCCTCGAGCAGGGAGACGAACTCCTTGATGTTCTTCAGCGACCGGGTCGCCAGGCCCGGGGCGTCCTCGGCCCGGCGCAGCGCGGTGGCGAAGGCGATCCGCTCCCGGTCGGCGAGGGTCTCCACGCAGGCCTCGGCGCGGTCGCCGATGCCACGCTTGGGGGTGTTCAGCACCCGGCGCAGGCTCACGACGTCGGTGGGGTTGCTGACCACCTTGAGGTAGGCCAGGGCGTCGCGGACCTCCTTGCGCTCGTAGAAGCGCACCCCGCCGACCACCTTGTAGGGCATGCCGACCCGGATGAACACCTCCTCGAACACCCGGGAGGCGTTGTTGGTGCGGTAGAAGACCGCGATGTCGCGCGGCTTGGCCTTGCCCTCGTCGACCAGGGCGTCGATCTGCTCGGCGACCCAGGCGGCCTCGTCGTGCTCGTTCTCCCCGACGTAGCCCTCGATGAGCTCGCCGTCGCCGGCGTCGGACCACAGGTTCTTCGGCCGCCGGGCGGTGTTGCGGGCGATGACCTGGTTGGCCGCCTTGAGGATGCGCTGGGTGGAGCGGTAGTTCTGCTCCAGCACGATCGTGGTGGCGTCGGGGTAGTCCCGCTCGAACTCGTCGATGTTGCGGATCGTGGCGCCACGGAAGGCGTAGATCGACTGGTCGGCGTCACCCACGACGCACAGCTCGGCCGGGGGCACCG
Source organism: Klenkia sp. (assembly GCA_025966215.1). Lineage (GTDB taxonomy): Bacteria > Actinomycetota > Actinomycetes > Mycobacteriales > Geodermatophilaceae > Klenkia. The sequence goes on along the minus strand of JAOPVM010000021.1, from coordinate 7,204 downwards.
GGCCGCCGCCGTAGCCGACGATCTCCCGCACCAGGGCGTACTGGGCGTGGTTGGTGTCCTGGTACTCGTCGACCAGCACGTGCCGGAACCGCCGCCGGTAGTGCTCGGCGACGTCGGGGAAGGCGCGGAACAGGTTGACCGTGGTCATGATCAGGTCGTCGAAGTCCATCGCGTGCGCCTCGCGCAGCCGGCGCTGGTACAGCCGGTAGACCTCGGCCAGGGTCTTCTCCGGCGGGGTCTGCGGGAGGAAGGACTCCTCGTCGACCAGCTCGTTCTTCAGGTTCGAGACCTGCGCGGCCAGGCTGCGGCCGGGGAAGCGCTTGGCGTCCAGCTCGAGGTCCCGGGCCACCATCGTCATCAGCCGGACCGAGTCGCCCTGGTCGTAGATGGTGAACGAGCTCTTCATGCCGAGCTTGGCGGCCTCGGCGCGCAGGATGCGCACGCACATCGAGTGGAACGTCGACACCCACATCGCCCGGGCCCGCGGGCCGACCAGCTGGGCCACCCGCTCCTTCATCTCCCCGGCGGCCTTGTTGGTGAAGGTGATCGCCATGATCTCGCCGGGGTTCGCCCCCCGGGCACCGAGCAGGTAGGCGATCCGGTGGGTGAGCACCCGGGTCTTGCCCGAGCCGGCACCGGCCACGATGAGCAGCGGGGTGCCCTCGTGGACGGTGGCCTCGCGCTGCGGGACGTTGAGCCCGGCGAGCATCCGCTCCAGCTCACGACCCACCTGACCGGAGGGACGACGGGTCAGGGACGCGGTTCCCGGCAGGGAGGTCTGGGGGCTGCTCATGTCCTCCCCACTCTAGGACGGGGCACCGACACCGCCCGGGGGTCTGTGGAGGGGTCTGGCCGGGCGCCGGGTGCTGTGCCAGACTCCCCCCGTGCTCAGCCAGCGAGAGTTTGCCTACGGCCACCGGGATCCGGTCGCCGTCTCGCCGAGCTAGCCGCTCACCGACACAGCCCCGGGCCCGACGAGCCCGGGGCTTCGCTGTGTCCGGGGTCGAACGGCCTCTCCCCGAGAGGCAACCGACATGAGCACCACCCTGGAGACCACCGTGACCAGCACCCCCGCCAGCACCCCCGCCAGCACACCGTCCAGCACCGGCCCCGAGCCCGCCGCACCGGCCGAGCGGATCGCCGAGCTGCGCGCCGAGATCGACGCCTGCGACGCCGAGATCATCCGCCAGGTCCAGCGCCGGCTCGAGGTGTCCCGCGAGATCGGGCAGCTGCGCACGGCCGCCGGTGGCACCCGGCTGTCGCTGGCCCGGGAGCAGGCCGTGCTGGCCGCCTTCTCCGACGCACTCGGCCCGGCCGACGGCACCACGCTGGGGATGATGCTGCTGCGCCGGGGCCGCGGCGCCCTGTGAGGGGCGGACTAACCTCGCCCCTCGTGACCCAGCCCCCGAAGACGCCCGCCGAGCACGTCGACCGGGTGCTGTGCGTCCTGGCCCATCCCGACGACGTCGACTTCGGCAGCGCCGGCACGATCGCGACCTGGACGGCGGCCGGCACCGAGGTCGTCTACTGCATCGTCACGAACGGGGACGCCGGCGGGTTCGACGACACCCCCCGCGAGGAGATGCCGTTGCTGCGGCAGGCCGAGCAGCGGGCCGCGGCCGCTGCCGTGGGGGTCACCGACGTCCGCTTCCTGGGCCACCCGGACGGCCGGCTCGAGCTGACCCTGGACCTGCGCCGCGACATCAGCCGGGTGATCCGCCAGGTGCGCCCGCAGCGGGTGCTCACGTCGTCCCCGGAGCGGATGTACGACCGGATCGGGGCCAGCCACCCCGACCACATGACCACCGGTGAGTCGACCCTGCGCGCGGTCTACCCCGACGCGCGCAACCCCTTCGCGCACCCCGAGCTGCTGGCCGACGAGGGCCTGGAGGCCTGGACGGTGGACGAGGTGTGGCTGGGTGCCAGCCCGCGCGCGGACCACGCCGTGGACGTGACCGACGTCGTGGAGCAGAAGTTCGCCGCGCTCGAGTCGCACGTCACCCAGGTCTCGCACCAGCCCGAGGGCCAGCTGCGGCAGTTCGTCACCGGCTGGATGGCGCAGACGGCCCGCACGCACGGCCTGCCCGAGGGCCGCCTCGCCGAGGCCTTCCACGTGGTGTTCACCGCCTAGAGCAGGCGGTTCGTCGCCGCCCAGCGGGTGAGCTCGTTGCGGTTGGACAGCTGCAGCTTGCGCAGCACGTTCGAGGCGTGCGACTCCACCGTCTTGACCGAGATGAACAGCCGCTGGCCGATCTCCCGGTAGGTGTAGCCGCGGGCCAGCAGCTGCATGACCTCCCGCTCCCGGGCCGACAGCAGGTCCAGGCCGGGGTCGACGTCGGGCTCCGGTGCAGGAGCGGCCGTGGTGGACGCGAAGGCGTCGAGCACGAAGCCGGCCAGCCGCGGGGAGAACACGGCGTCCCCCTCGGCGACCCGGGCGACGGCCTCGCGCAGGTCCGGCCCGGAGATGGTCTTGGTGACGTAGCCGCGGGCGCCGGCCCGGATGACGGCGATGACGTCCTCGGCGGCGTCGGACACCGACAGCGCCAGCCAACGGACGTCGGGCAGCTCGGCCCGCAGGGTCTCCAGCACCGTCCGGCCTCCCCCGCCCGGCAGGTGCACGTCGAGCAGCACGACGTCCGGGCGGGTCTCCCGCACCCCGGTTACCGCACCGGCGACGTCGGCGGCCTCACCGACCACCTCGACGGCGTCCCCGAGCTCGGCCCGGACGCCCGCGCGCACCATGGCGTGGTCGTCGACGAGGAAGACCCGGGTCACGGCGTCGCCCGGGGCAGCGTCAGCTCCACCTCGGTGCCCTCGCCCGGCCGGGAGTGCACGACCGCCGTGCCGCCGATGCGCTGCAGCCGACCGACGACGGAGTCCCGCAGCCCACGGCGGTCCGGTGGCACCGACCGGACGTCGAAGCCGGCACCCCGGTCGCGGACGAAGACCGTCAGCGCGTCGGGGGTGACCTCGCTGTAGAGCGCGACGGTGGTCGCCCCGGAGTGCGTGGCGGCGTTCACGACGGCCTCCCGGGTGGCCTGGGCGAGTGCGGTCACGGCCTCGTCGGCGGGTGCGTCCCCGACCACCACCGGGTCGACGGCCACCGCGTGGTCGGCCTCGACCTCGGCCACCAGCCGGTCGACGAGCCCGGCCCAGGTGCCACCGGCCGCGGTCTGCGGGGCGTAGAGCCACGCGCGCAGCTCGCGTTCCTGGCCGCGGGCCAGCCGGGTGACCTGGGCGGGGTCGGCGGCGTGCCGCTGGACCAGGGCCAGGGTCTGCAGCACCGAGTCGTGCAGGTGCGCGGCGACCGTGGCCCGCTCCTCCGAGCGGATCCGGGCGGCCCGCTCGGCCTCCCGGGAGTCCAGCAGCCGACGCCACAGCGGGGCGGTGGCCAGCACGATGCCGACCAGGACGACGAGGGTGGCGGCGAACCCGTTGCGCGCGTTGGCCAGCTGCCCGGTGGTGGCCAACAGGAGCACCACCCCGCCGCCGGCGAGCAGCACCCCGGTCACCAGGCCCCAGCGGGCGGTGCTGCGGCTGGTGGTCCGGTCGGAGTCGAACTGGTACCAGATGACGGCCAGGCCACCCCCGGCCAGCAGCAGCGGGACGACGACGTCACCGCGGCCCCAGTCGGCCAACCGGGTGGACAGCAGGAGCGCGGCCAGCCCGACCAGGCCGAGCCCGACCCCCTGCCGGCGGGTGAGCCGGGGCGGGGGCGGGGGCCGTTCGCTGCCGGCCGGGGCGAGCCGGACGAACAACCACAGCAACGCGTAGGCGACGACCCCGACCCCGCCGAGGGCGAGGACCACGAACCCGATCCGGACGACGAGGGGGTCCAGCCGCAGGTGGTCCGCGGTGCCCACGGCCACGCCGCCGATCCAGCGGCCCCGGCGCGGGCGGAGCAGCAGCGGCCGGTCTCCGACGACGGCACCGGGATGCGGCAGCGTCGTCGTCCCCGGGGTGGTCACGTGATGATCGTGGCACCGGTGCGCCCGACCGCGGTACCGGTGGACACCCGGACCCCGCCGTCGGCCCAGGACCAGGGTCCGGTCAGGGGGTTCCCGGATACCGGGGCGGCCGGCCGGCGGCAGTCTCGTCGGCATGACCAGCTCCGCCCCACCGCCCCTGCTCCCCCCGGACACCGAGCGCCCGGCCGACCCACCGCGCGGCGACGGGCTCCGTCCTCCGCTGCGCCGCAGCCACACCGACAAGGTCCTCGGCGGGGTCAGCGGCGGGCTCGCGGACCACACCGGGATCGACACCCTGCTCTGGCGGGTCGGGTTCGTCGCGCTGACCTTCGCCGGGGGCACCGGGATCCTGGTGTACCTGCTGCTGTGGCTGCTCATGCCCCGCCGCCGGGCCGGCGCCCCCACCCCGGCCGCGGCCGAACCGGTCGGCCCGCGGTCACCGGTCCCCGGGACCACCGTGGCGGTGCTGCTCATCGTGGTCGGGCTGATGGCCCTGCTGGCCCGGACGACGTCCTGGGACCCCGGTGTGGTCGCCTTCCTCGGCGCGGCGCTGCTGGTCGTCGGCATCGGGCTGGGGGTCGGCGCCTTCGCCCCGGGCCGCGCGGCCCGGGGCCCGCTGATCGCCCTGGGCGTGCTGCTCTCCTTCGCGCTGCTGGTCGCCTCGGCGACCGGGGGCGGCTGGCGCCAGGACGCCGGTGGCCGGGCCGGCATCGGGGACCGGACCGAGATCCCGCAGACCGCCGACACCGTCCCGTCCCGCTACGAGTCCGGGGTGGGGGACGTCACCCTGGACCTCACGCAGCTCGACCTGGCCGACCTCGACCGGCCGATCACGACCAGGATCGACGCTGCCGTCGGGGACGTCGAGGTGCTGGTGCCCGCATCCGCCGACGTCCGGGTCAGCGTGGCGAACGGGCTGGGCGAGGCCGACGTGTTCGGGCAGAGCTCGGGCGGCACGTTCGCCGGCACCGGGTCCGACCCGTGGACCGGGGACGACACCCCGGAGATCGTGCTGAGCGTGGAGTCCGGCATCGGCGACGTCGAGGTGTCCCGTGGCTGAGCCCGCTGACCCCGCCCGCCCGACCGGCGCCGACCCTCAGGAGAGCCCCGTGCACCCCACCGAGCAGTTCCCGACCGACGTCCGGCCCACCCGGGACACCAGCGTCCTCACCGACAGCTGGGCCGCCCCGTCCCTCCCGGCCCGGCCGCCCTCGCAGGAGAAGCGCCCCGACCTGGTCGCCCTGGTGGCCGGGGTGGTCTTCGCCCTGGTCGCGATCCTCGGGATGACCGGCGTCGACCTCCCCGGCTGGGTCTTCGGCGGCGGCGCCATCGCCGTCCTCCTCGTCCTGGCCGGCGTCGCCCTCCTGGTCAGCGAGCTCCGCACGCGGAGGTGACGTGCAGCACCCGGCCCCGTCCCAGGGGTGGGACGGGGCCCTGCTGCCCTATTCCCACTCGATCGTGCCCGGGGGCTTGCTGGTCACGTCCAGCACCACCCGGTTGACCTCGGCCACCTCGTTGGTGATCCGGGTCGAGATCCGCTGCAGCACGTCGTAGGGCAGCCGGGTCCAGTCCGCGGTCATCGCGTCCTCGCTGGAGACCGGGCGGAGCACCACCGGGTGGCCGTAGGTGCGGCCGTCGCCCTGCACGCCGACGGAGCGGACGTCGGCCAGCAGCACGACCGGGCACTGCCAGATCTCCCGGTCCAGCACGGCGGCGGTGAGCTCGGCGCGGGCGATCGCGTCGGCCTTGCGCAGGGTGTCCAGCCGGTCGGCGGTCACCTCGCCGACGATCCGGATGCCCAGGCCCGGGCCGGGGAACGGCTGGCGCCAGACCATCGACTCGGGCAGCCCGAGCTGGACGCCGACCTCGCGGACCTCGTCCTTGAACAGCGTGCGCAGCGGCTCGACCAGGGAGAAGGTCAGGTCCTCGGGCAGGCCGCCGACGTTGTGGTGGCTCTTGATGTTCGCCGTCCCGGTGCCGCCGCCGGACTCGACGACGTCGGGGTACAGCGTCCCCTGGACGAGGAACTCCACGGTCTCCCCGTGGGCCGAGGCGTCGGCGACGACATCGGTCGCGGCGGCCTCGAAGACCCGGATGAACTCCCGCCCGATGATCTTGCGCTTCTGCTCGGGGTCGCTGACCCCGGCCAGGGCGCCGAGGAACTGCTCGCGGGCGTCGACCACGCGCAGGTCCACGCCGGTGATGGCGACGAAGTCCCGCTCGATCTGCTCGGTCTCCCCCTCCCGCATCAGCCCGTGGTCGACGTAGACGCAGGTGAGCCGGTCGCCGATGGCCCGCTGCACCAGCGCCGCGGCGACGGCGGAGTCCACCCCGCCCGACAGCGCGCAGAGTGCCCGCGCGTCACCGATCTGGGCCTTCACCGCCGCGACCTGCTCCTCGACGACGTTGGCCATCGTCCAGGTCCTCGCCAGGCCCGCGATGTCGAACAGGAAGTGCTCGAGCACGGTCTGCCCGTGCGCGGTGTGCTTCACCTCGGGGTGGAACTGCACCCCGGCCAGGCGCCGGTCGACGTCCTCGAAGGCCGCGACGGGGGCGCCGGTGGAGGTGGCGGTGACGGTGAACCCGGGCGGGGCGGCCGAGACCGCGTCGCCGTGGCTCATCCACACCGACTGCTCCAGCGGGGTCTCCCCGAACAGCCGGTTGGCGGTGGTCACGGTCAGCGGGGTGCCGCCGTACTCCCGGTCCCCGGTGTGCGCGACGGTGCCGCCGAGGCTCTGCGCCATGGCCTGGAACCCGTAGCAGATGCCGAACGCCGGGACGCCGGCCTCGAACAAAGCCGGGTCGACCTGCGGGGCGCCGGTCGCGTAGACGCTGGACGGGCCGCCGGAGAGCACGATCGCGGCCGGCTTGCGGGCCAGGATCTCCTCGACCGGGACGTCGGAGCCGACCAGCTCGGAGTACACCCCGGCCTCGCGGATCCGGCGGGCGATCAACTGGGCGTACTGGGCGCCGAAGTCGACGACCAGGACGGTCGGGAAGTCCACCCTCAACCCCCGATGACCAGGTCGACCCGCTGGAACTCCTTGAGGTCCCGGTAGCCGGTCTTGGCCATCGTGCGGGCCAGCGCGCCGAACAGGTTGGTGCGTCCGTCGGAGTCCAGCGCCGGGCCGTGCAGCACCTGCTCCAGCGGGGCGGTGGCGGTGACCGGGGCGGACACCTCGCCGCGGGGCAGCCGGGGGTGCGCGGCCACCGAGTCCCACCACGCGCCGCCGGCC
>JAOPVM010000468.1 GCA_025966215.1 Klenkia sp. | reverse complement strand
CCGGCCGGGGCGTGGTCCCCGCAGGGCGGCCGGCCCGCGCCCTGGACGGCCCAGCCGCCGCAGCGCTCCAGCCGCACGCCGCTGGTCGTCGGCGGGGCGGTGCTGCTGGTCGCGCTCCTGGTCGCCGGTGGCCTCTTCCTCTTCCTGCGTGGCGGGGACTTCACCCATGCCGGGCGCACCGTCGCCGAGCCCGAGACGGTGCTGTCCGACGGCGAGGACGCGGTCGCCGCCTACGTGAGCAGCCGCAACGGCGTCAGCAGCGACGACACGGCCTGCTGGTACCGCTACCTGGACGCGGACACCACCGACGTCCAGGACGACCTGGTCTGCGGTCCCGTGCTCTTCGTCGACGGCGACACCGAGGCCCAGTACCTCCAGCTCCCCCTCACGCCGTCCACCGGGTCGGGCGAGGTGACCCTGGAGGTCGCCGCGGAGCCGAGCGACCCCGAGCCGCAGCCGATCGGGGACCGCGAGCTGCTCAGCCGGCCCGACGGGGCCGCCCCGCCGGACGGCGCCGGGGGCCTCGAGGTGCCCGAGCCGCCGCGCGCCGAGCCCGGCTACACCCTCGAGGGCCCCGTCGGGGACGTCCCGCTGGAGGCCCCCTCCGGCACCGCCGCGCTGTCCGGCCCCGCCGCGCGGGTGACGGTGACCGAGGTCGGCGAGGCCGCCCGGGTGGGTACCGGCGACGACGCGCGCCGTCCGGCCGAGGGGGAGGTCTTCCGGGTGTTCGGCTACCGGCTCGACCCCGGCATCGGCCTGTCCGACACCGCGCCCTCACTGGCCTACCGGGTCGACGGGGGCGAGGAGATCCCGGTCGACCCGGCGCTGGTCAGCCCCGGTGCGAGCATCGAGGGACTGCTGTCGGTCCCCGAGGGCGCCGACCTGGAGCTCGTCGTCACCGACGGCGACGTGGTGCAGACCCTGTCGCTGGTGGACGGCACCCCCGGCCCGGACAACCTGCAGGTGCTGGTGCGGGAGAACACCGAGGCGTCACCGGTGCCGGCCCAGCAGCTCCCGGGCGTGATCAGCGCCCCGGGCCGGATCACGACGCCGTTCACGTTCACCGTGACGATCCAGAGCGCCGAGCTGTCGTACTACGCGGGCACCAACGTCACCGCGCTGCCCTCGGGCCCCGACCGGGCGTTCCTGGTGCTGGACACCGACCTCGTGGCCGACGGGCTCAGCGGCGGTGAGGGCCCGGCGGAGTACTTCACGCTGACCCTCCCCGACGGCACCGTGGTGCCCGGCCAGGACCTGGTGCCCGACCCCACGCTGGTGGGGACCGCGTTCGACGTCCCGGCCGACTTCACCGAGGGCACGATCACCTTCGGCGGCGTCGTCACCTACCCGGACACCGCGACGGTCGACTTCCAGCCGAACACGCTGTCCTTCGCCGTCTCCGTCCCCGCCGGCTGAGCGACGCACCCCTCGGGGTCAGGGGGTGCGGAGCTCGGCGAGGATCGGCTTGGCGACGGCGAGGGCGTGGTTGGCGGCGGGGACGCCGGCGTACACCGCGGTGTGCAGGCAGACCTCGGCGATCTCCTCGTCGGTCAGGCCGTTGTGCACCGCTGCCTTCACGTGCAGCGCGAACTCGTCCCAGTGCCGCAGCGAGGCGGTGATCGCCAGGGTGAGCATCGAGCGGGTGCGCCGGTCCAGGCCCGGCCGCTGCCACAGGTCGCCCCAGGCCACCCGGGTGATGAAGTCCTGGAAGTCGGCGGTCAGCGGGGTGACGGCGGCGACGGCCCGGTCGACGTGCGCGTCGCCGAGCACCTCGCGGCGGGTCGCCATCCCGGCGGCGCGGCGCTCGTCGTCCGTGGTCGGGCCGGTCACGAGGCACCCCCGAGGTGGGACAGCAGCGCGTCGGTGACCTGCTGCGGCTGTTCCAGGTTGGCGATGTGCGCCGCCGGGGTCAGCTGCAGCAGCTGCGCCCCGGGGATGGCCGCGGCGAGCGCGCTCTGGTGCTCCGGCGGCAGCGCCGGGTCGTCCAGCCCGCTGACCACCAGGGTGGGCGCGGTGATCCGGGACAGGTCCGCGCGCAGGTCCATGCCGCCGACCGCGGCGCAGCAGCTGGCGTAGCCCTCGTCGGAGATGCCCTCGATGGTGGCCCGCATCTCGGCGACCAGCCCGGGGTTCTCCGCCGCGAAGCCCGGGGTGAACCAGCGGCCCACCACGGCCTCGGCCAGCGCACCGGTGCCCTGGGTGCGGGCGGTCTGCGCCCGCTCCACCCAGGCGCCGGGGTTGCCGGTGTGCGCCGAGGTGCAGAGCAGTGCGAGCCGGTCGACCCGCTCGGGGTCGCGCGCGGCCAGCCGCATCGCCGTCATCCCGCCGATCGACAGCCCGACGACGTGCGCGCGCTGGACCCCCAGCCGGTCGAGCAGGGCCACCAGGTCGTCGGCCAGGTCGTCGATCGTGGAGTCGCCCTCGGGCACCGGGGAGCGGCCGTGGCCCCGGGTGTCGTAGCGGACGACCCGGAAGTGCTCGGTCAGCGCGGGGACCTGCGGGTCCCACATGGCCAGCGTCGCGCCGAGGGAGTTGGACAGCACGACGACGGGTGCGTCCTCGGGGCCCTCCACCAGGTGGTGCACGTCGATCGGGGGCACGGTGTTCCTCTCAGTCCTGCGTCGAGACGGTGTGCGCGGCCAGCGCCGCATCGGTCTGCGCGCCGGCCTCCCCCACGTCGGGGGTGGCGTGGGCGAGCAGGGCGGTGACGTCGACGTCGGTGCGCCGGGCGACGACGTCGGCCAGCGGGACGCCCTCCCGGGCAGCGGTGCGGACGTCGTCGGCGGCCGCGTCGTGCGCGGGCCCACGACCCAGGCTCTCGGTGAGCGCGTCGGCCA
>JAOPVM010000449.1 GCA_025966215.1 Klenkia sp. | reverse complement strand
CCGACGGCGCCCGGCACGCAGGCGAGGCCGAGGCCGGCCAGCTGCTGGCCGCCGGCTACGCCGACCGGGCCACCGCCGCGGCCACCGCCGACGCCACGTTCACCCGCGACCAGGTCGCCGCCGCCCTCGTCGAGGCCCGCACCGCCCGCGACCTGCTCGCCGCCCAGGTCGCCGCCGTCACCACCTCGGTCGAGCAGGCCCGGGCTTCCCTCGCCACCGCCGTGGCGAACCGCGACCAGGTCCTCGCGCTGCCGCAGGGCGCTCCCGGTGTCGCCGCCCAGGCCGAGTACGTGAACCAGGTCGTGGCTGCCGCGCAGGTCTCGGTCGACCGGTCCGCTGCGGCGCTGGCCTCGATCGGCTCGTTCACCGCACCGGTCGACGACGCCGTCCTCACCCTGACCGCGCTGGCCGACCGGCTCGACCCGGCCGCCAGCAGCACCCCGCTGCCCGACGTCGCCGCGGTCTACGCCCTGGGCGGGGTCGTGCTGCTCGGGGTGGGCGTCGCCGGCGTCGTCGCCGCCGGCCACGTCCGCACCCACCACGGGCGCCGCCGGTTCGCCTGACCGGTCAGGACTTCTGCCGCGCCCGGTAGGCCGCCACCGAGGACCGGGACGCGCAGGTGTTCGAGCAGTACCTGCGGCTGGCGTTGCGCGAGGTGTCCACGTAGACGTTGCCGCACCCCTCGGCCGCGCAGACACCGAGGCGCTGCCAGCCGTGCTGCACGACGACCTGGCTCAACCCCATCGCGACCGTGGTGGTCAGCTGCTCCAGCGCGCCGGCCTCCGCGGCCGCGTAGTGCAGGTGCAGCTCGCCGTCGTGGTCGGTGGCGTAGGGCTTCGGGGCGGCCATCGCGAGCAGTGCGTTGAGCCGCTCGACCACCTCGTCCTGGGACGACGCCAACGCCACCTCGCGCACCAGGTCGGCGGTCTCGGCGACCGCGCGGGCCTGCCGGGTCGTGAGCTCCAGTGCCGTCCCCTCGGTGAACCACTCGTCGTGCGCGGTGAGGAACCCCGGCACCCAGGAGTCCGACCGCTCGGCGTTGGCCAGGTCGATCGCCAGCTCGACGGCGTTGGAGCCGTAGTCGTCGTAGTCCATCAGGACCCTCCCGCCGTGTAGGCGTCGTCACGCATTTGACTCCCTACGAACCGGCTCGTACCGTCGGGCAGACGTAGGGGGCCAACGGTGTTTTGCACCCTACGATTCCCCTCTCGTACGTTCGAAGTGAGTTCCGTCATGCGTCAGTACCTCACCGTGTGGCGGCTGCCGTCCGCCCCGGTGCTGCTCGTCGCCGGCTTCGCCGGTCGGCTGCCGTCCGCCATGGTCCCCCTCGCCCTGCTCCTGCTGGTGCAGCAGCAGACCGGCTCCTACGCCGTCGCCGGCCTGGCCTCGGCCACCTACGGCATCGCCATGGCCGTCATGGCCCCGGTGCTCGGTCGGCTGGCCGACCGTCGTGGCGCCCGCGCCATCCTGCTCTCCCAGGCCGTGGCCTACCCGCTGCTGCTGGTCGTGCTGGCCTCCACCGTGCTGACGACGACGTCGGTGCCGCTGATGGTCGCTGCCTCGGCCGCTGCCGGCATGAGCACCCCGCTGGTCAGCGGCACCGTGCGCGCGCTGTGGTCCCGCGTCGACCCCCGGGTCCGCCCCACCGCCTACGCCCTGGACGCCACCACCACCGAGCTGGTCTTCGTCGCCGGTCCCACCACGGTGGCCGCGCTCACCCTGCTCGCCAGCCCGGCCGCGGCGATCGCGCTGGCCGGTGTGCTGACCGTCGTCGGCACCCTGGGCATCGCGTGCTCCGGCGCGATGCGCGCCTGGGCGCCCGCCGTCCCGGTGCAGCGCAGCCTGTTCTCCACCGTCCGGGTGCCCGGCATGCCCCGGGTGCTGGTCAGCGGCACCGCGCTGATGCTCGGGTTCGGCGCGATCGAGGTCGCCGTCCCGGCCTTCGCCGACGCCGCCGGCAGCCCCGGCCTGTCCGGCGTGCTGCTCGCCACCTGGTCGCTCGGCTCGGTCGCCGGCGGGCTCTGGTTCGGCGCCCGGGTGCTGTCGACGTCGCTGCCGCGGCTCTACCGCTGGGGCCTGCTGGGGACGACGATCGGCATGGTGCCGCTGGCCGCGGTCTCCAGCCCGCTCGTGCTCGGTGCGTTGCTGTTCCTCGGCGGTACCGCGATCGCCCCGACGCTGACGGTGCAGAACTCCCTGGTCGGCTCGATCGCCCCGGCCGACGCCACCACCGAGGCGTTCACCTGGCTGTCGACGATCGCGTTCGGCGCCTCGGCGGTCGGTGCGGCCGTCGGCGGGGCGATCGTGGAGACCTCCTACGGCGTCGGCGGCGCGCTCGTGATGGCCGCCGTGGCGGCCGCGCTGGCCGTCGCGGTGACGCTGCTGCCGGGCCGTCGGGTGCCCGCTCCGGTCGTGCGCGAGCCGGTCGCGGTCTGAGGCACCCCCCGGGAGCCCGGGGTCGGCGGCGCTGGTAGTCTTCGTCCTCGGTGCTCCCGGGGGAACCTGGAGCCCGGGGAGGCTTCGCCTAGTCCGGTCTATGGCGCCGCACTGCTAATGCGGTTTGGGTTTTGGCCCATCCCGGGTTCAAATCCCGGAGCCTCCGCGCAACAACTGAACAGCACCACCAGGCACCCGTAGCTCAACGGATAGAGCATCTGACTACGGATCAGAAGGTTAGGGGTTCGAATCCCTTCGGGTGCACGTCTGGTTGAGACAGCGCCGGCCCCCGTACTCCTCGGAGTGCGGGGGCTGACGACTGTCCGGGGCCCTACCGCGGCGCGGTCAGAGCGGGAAGCTGACGTACTTCGTGGACAGGTACTCGGCCAGGCCCTCGTGGGCGCCTTCCCGGCCGAGGCCGGACTGCTTCACCCCGCCGAACGGGGCGGCCGGGTCGCTCACCACGCCGCGGTTGATGCCGACCATCCCGAACTCCAGCGCCTCGCTCAGCCGCAGACCGCGGGCCAGGTCGGCGGTGTAGACGTAGGCGACCAGCCCGAACGGCGTGGAGTTGGCCAGCTCGAGCACCTCGGCGTCGTCGGTGAACGTGGCGATCGGGGCGACCGGGCCGAAGGTCTCCTCGACCACCGCGGCCGAGCCGGCGGGCACGTCGACGAGCACGGTCGGCGGGTAGAAGAAGCCTGGACCGGACGGTCGGGTCCCGCCGGTGACCACGCGGGCGCCGGCCTCGACGGTGGCCTGCACGATCCGGTCCACCTTCGCCACGGTCTCCTCGTTGACCAGCGGGCCCAGCCCGACGCCGTCGCCGTCCCCCCGGCCGACCTGCACCGCGCCCATCCGGGCGGCGAGCTTCTCGGCGAACGCGTCGGCGACCGACTCCTGCACGTAGAACCGGTTCGCCGCGGTGCAGGCCTCCCCGCCGTTGCGCATCTTGGCGAGCATCGCGCCGTCGACGGCGGCGTCGAGGTCGGCGTCCTCGCACACCACGAACGGGGCGTTGCCGCCGAGCTCCATGGAGGAGACCAGCACCTGGTCGGCGGCCTGCTTCAGCAGGATCTTCCCGACCTCGGTGGAGCCGGTGAAGCTGATCTTGCGCAGTCGGGGGTCGGCCATCGCGGTGCCGACGACCTCCTCGGCGTTCAGCGTGGGGACGACGTTGACCACGCCGTCGGGCACGCCGGCCTCGGCGAGCACCTGGGCCAGCAGCAGTGCGGTGAGCGGGGTGTCCTCGGCCGGCTTGACGACCACGGTGCAGCCGGCGGCGATGGCCGGCCCGAGCTTGCGGGTGAGCATCGCGGCCGGGAAGTTCCAGGGCGTGACCAGCAGGCAGACCCCCACGGGCTGGCGGGTCACGATCGTGCGGGTGCCACCGGCCGGGGCGACCCGGTAGTCGCCGTCGATCCGCACGGCCTCCTCGGCGAACCAGCGGAAGAACTCCGCGGCGTAGGTCAGCTCGGCCTTGGCGTCCGCGGTGGCCTTGCCGTTCTCCCGGGTCATCAGCAGCGCGAACTCCTCGGCGCGTGCGGTCATCGCCTCGAAGGCCCGGCGCAGCATCTCCCCGCGCTGGCGGGGCGGGGTGGCGGCGAAGCCGGGGAGTGCGGCATGCGCGGCGTCCATCGCGGCGGTCACGTCGTCGGTGGTGCCGTCGGCAACCGTGGCCAGCACCGTCTCGTCGGCGGGGTCGAGCACGTCGAAGGTCGCCCCGGAGGAGGCGGTGCGCCAGCTCCCGCCGATGAACAGGCCGGTGGGCACGGGGGAGGAGATGCCGGGGATCTGCACGTCGGTCGTCACCGGCTCATCCCACCACCCGCCGCCCGGCTCAGCAGCGGCGGAAGCCCGCCACGGTGACCTCGCCGTCGGTGAACCCGGCGGCCCGGGCCTCGATGCCGGCCAGCGTCGCCGCCGCGCGGGAGCAGGGGAACCCCCACCGCGCCTGCACCCGGTCGCTGGCGGTGGCCATCGCCTGCCGGCTCAGCGCGACGAACTCGGCCACCGGGTAGGGGCGACCGACGGAGAAGACGTCCTCCACCACCAGGGACGGCGAGTACACCCACCCTGATCCTCCGTCGGGCCAGTGCACGTCGAACTCGACCTCGGGCATGGGGAGAGTGTGGGGCGGGGCGCCGGTCCTGGCGGTCTGGCCGCGTTGGTCGGCTGCGCTCGTCGGTGAGGAGCCTCTCGATTGCCGGCTGCCCCGCCCACGACAACTGTGACGCAGCCCACACGGGCTCGTCAAGAGCGGCGCAGCACCTCGGGGGAGAGCTGGTCCACCGACGTGTGCCCGGTGAGCCCCAGGGTCAGGTCGAACTCGCCGACCACGTCCTCGACCACCTGTCGCACCCCGGCCTCCCCGGCCAGGCCCAGGCCGTAGACGTAGGAACGGCCCAGCAGGCAGGCCCGGGCGCCGAGGGCGACGGCGACGAACACGTCGGCCCCGCTGCGCACCCCGCTGTCCAGCAGCACCGGCACCCGGTCGTCGACCGCGGCCAGCACGTCGGGCAGGGCGTCCAGCGCGCCGATCGAGCGGTCCACCTGCCGGCCGCCGTGCGTGCTGACCACGAGCCCGTCGACGCCGGCGTCGACGGCCTGCCGGGCGTCGTCGGGGTGCAGGACGCCCTTGAGCAGCAGCGGCAGTCGGGTCTGGGCGCGCAGCCAGGCCAGGTCGGTCCAGGTGATCGAGGGGCGGGAGTAGATGCCCAGGAAGGTCTCGACAGCGGCGCGGGGGAGCGGGGAGCGCAGGTTCTCCCGCAGCGGACCCGGCCACGCGCGGGCCATCCCGACCATCGCGGCGACGGCGGCCGCGGTCGGCCGGGGCTGTGGCCCGCGCGGACCCGCGGCCGCGGCGCGCTCCTCGACCAGTCGGCGGAACACCGGGTCGGAGGTGTACTGCGCGATGCCCTTGCCCAGCGCGAAGGGCAGGTGCCCGAGGTCGAGGTCGCGCGGGCGC
>JAOPVM010000434.1 GCA_025966215.1 Klenkia sp. | reverse complement strand
ACGGCCGGTGCGCCGGGCCGGCTGCGGGGGCACGAAGACAGGGGGGAGCCCGGGGTTCGCGGTCGCGTACGTGGGGACGGCGGGCTGCGGCTGTCCGGTCCACCCCTGGTGCGGCGGGACCTGCGGGGCGGGCGCGCCGTGGGGCCGCTGGGGCGGCAGGCCCTGCGTCGGGTACCGGTCGCCCTCGTGCCCGGTCGCGTCGGCCGGGCGGTTCTGCTCGTTCACTGCTGTCCTCCCACCGTCGCGGAGGTCGTCTCCGCTCGTGGTGACGACGGTGCCCGGGCCGGCTCTGCCCCCGCTGCACGTGGGCTGTGAGGTCCCTGCACGCCGGGCATCCGATCGGGGCTCCCGGTGCGAACGCCGCACGTCCCTTCCCGCCCCGTCCGTGCACCAGGAGGCGTCGTGTCCGCCCGTGGCGCCGTCGGTCCCGGGCTCGGTGCCCTCGCGGTGGCCCTGGTGCTGGGCCTGGTGCTGGCCCTGGTGCTGGCCGTCTCGCTGCTCGGGGGCGTGGCCGGGCTGTTGGTCGCCGTCGCGCTGGCCGGGCTGCTGACCTTCGCCCTGCGGACCCGGGCGGGTCCGGAGCCGCCGACCCCCGTGGCGTCGGCACCCCCGCTGCTCACCCCGGTCACCGACCTCAGCACCGACGCGCTGGGTCGGGAGTGGCTGCGCACCGCCGGCGCGCTGGGTGCCGAGCTGGAGCCCGGTACCCGGCAGCACGTCGTCCGGCGGCGGCAGGACACCCTCGACGAACTGGAGCGGCGCGACCCCGCCGGCTTCGCCCGGTGGCTGGCCGACGGGGCCCGGGTGGACAGCGACCCGGCCTCCTGGGTGCGGGGCGACGCGCCTCAGCCCTGAGTCGGCAGCCCGGCGTAGAGCGCGCCCATGTCGACGGCCGACGGGTCGCCCACCCGCTGCGTCGCGACGGTCATGGTCTCCAGCACCGCGGCGGCCAACCGGTCGCTCACCCCGGCCGACCGCAGCGCCTCGACGATCAGCCCGGCGTCCTTGAGAGCCCCGGCCAGGGCGAAGCTGACCGGGAACTCGCCGGCCACCATCTGCGGGGCCTTCATCCGGGCGTACGGGGTGTCCATCGCACCGCCGTCGATGGCGGACAGGAAGTCCTCGGCGTCCAGGCCCAGGCCCTCGGCCAGCGCCACCGACTGCGCGATGCCGGCGATCACCGACAGCACCCAGGCGTTGGCGACCAGCTTCAGCGCGCTGCCGCGGCCGGCCTCCCCGACCCACTGCGTGCGGCTGCCGACGGCGGCGAGCACCGGGGCCAGCAGCGGCTCGACCTGCTCGCGCGGGCCACTGGCCAGCATCACCAGGGCGCCCTCCTCGGCGGGCTTGCGGGTGCCGAGCACGGGGGAGTCGACGAGCACCAGGCCGAGCTCGTCGGCCAGGGCGATCGTGCGGGCCGCGCCCTCGACACCGACGGTGGTGGTCTGCAGCCAGACCGTGCCGGCCGAGGGTGCCGCCTCGCGCACGACGGCCAGCGTGGAGTCGGCGTCGAAGAGCATGGTGAGGACCACGTCGGCGCCGGCGACGGCCTCGGCCGGGGTGTCCAGGGCGAGCGCCCCGGAGTCGGTGAGGGCCCGGGCCTTGGCGGTGTCCCGGTTCCAGGCGCGTACCGGGAGACCGGCCCGGCGCAGCGAACGGACCATCCCGGCGCCCATCACGCCGGTGCCCAGCACCGCCACGGTCGGGTGCGTCGTCGGGCCGGTGGGTGTGTCGGTGGCGGTCATGCCGGCGATGCTGCCCCGGTAACCTGCACGGCGCAGCACGCCCCGTTAGCTCAGTGGTAGAGCACCCGCCTTGTAAGCGGAAGGTCGTCCGTTCAATCCGGACACGGGGCTCTCGGTGCTCACCGGGCGGACGTCGGGATCCCGTGCCAGGGTCGTGCGCAGTCCGCCGGGCCCCGGCGGCCCTGAGCGAGGAGACCGTCGTGAGCGACCACGTGTACCGGCTGAGCGAGATCGTCGGCAGCAGCACCACCAGCGTCGACGACGCCATCCGGACGGCGGTGGCCAAGGCCTCGGAGACCGTCCGCAACATCGAGTGGTTCCAGACCTCGGAGATCCGCGGCATGGTGTCCGAGGGTCAGGTGCAGTACTTCCAGGTGACGATGAAGATCGGCTTCCGCGTCGACGACTGATCCTCAGCCGAGGACGACGTCGGCGCCCCGGACGGCGACCGCCACCGGGGTGAGGCCCTCCTCGGCCGGGCCCTCCAGCACGTCACCGGTCGCCGGGTCGAAGGCCGAACCGTGGCACGGACAACCCAGCCCGCCGTCGGCGAGTGCCCGCACCATGCAGCCCTGGTGCGGGCACTCGGCGTCCCAGCCCCGGACGTCGTCCTCGGCCGGGCGGGTGACCAGTGTCCGGCGTCCGTCGACGTCGAGCTCGACGGCACCGCCCACCGGGAGGTCGGCCACCGGCAGGACGACGTCCCCCGGCGTCGCAGCGTCGGAGGTGCGGACGGGCTCACCGGCACAGGCGGTGAGCGACACCAGCGCGGCGGTCGAACCGGTGGCGGCCAACAGGGCGCGGCGGGACAGGCAGGTCACAGGGTCTCCGAGGGTGGTCGGGATCGGTCAGTCGTAACTGCCGGCTCCGTCGCGGCGGTAGCGGGCGTGCCGCTCGACCTCGTCACGGGCGGCCCGCTCGGCGCGGACCCGGGCCGTCGTGCCCGGCGGCCACCCGGCCTTCACCGCGCGGTGCTCGGTGGTCTCGGTCATGTAGGCCGCGGAGAACAACAGGCCCAGGAACACCCCGCCGCCGGCCGCGGCCGCCCGGAACGCGAAGGGCACCACGGGGACGGCGAACAGGCAGATCAGCAGCACCGGGCTCATCTGGACCAGGGCGCGTGCCAGGTGCCGGACCGGCCAGCTGCGCCGGGTCGTGTCCTCGAGGACCCAGCGGGAGTACGCGCGGGGGAGGCCGCCGCCCATCGCGTACCAGAGCCACCGCAGCACGGGGGGACGGCGGTTCGGCACGCGTCCACGGTAGGCGCCTGTGCGCCGCCCCGGGCGGGGCTGTGCACGCGAGGGCGGCGGGGCCGCCCCGGTCTCCCGGAACAGCCCCGCCGTCGTGCTGGGTGCGGTGGTGCGGGGTGTCCTCCGGGGTCAGGCGGAGGGGGTGTCGCTCATCCGGCGACGCAGCGGGCCGGCGCCGAGCGCAGCGCCACCGACGGCCAGCAGACCCAGGCCGAGGCCCAGCATCGGCAGCGGCTCCGCGCCGGTGTTCGCCAGCGCGGCCGGACGGGCGGGGCCGCCGGCGATCGGGTTCACGACCGGGGGAGTGGCGCCGGGGGGCGTGGTGACCGGGCCGGTGCCCGGGGTCGTGCCGCAGGTGATGCCGGCTCACGGCAGCCCCACGACCCACTCGGTGGCACACCATCGATCCGAGCGCCCGGTCCGCGGCGGCAGTCGGTGAGGTCTGCATCCGTTTGGCTCCGGTCGCGCTTGACCTCGCCCGCCTCAGACACGTAGACAGATCCTCCACAGCAGAGTGAGGGGCGTCACGTGTACGCGGAGGAACGGCAGGAGCACATCCTGCGAGCGGCCCGGTCGGTCGGACGGGTCGAGGTGGCCGAGCTGGCCGTAGAGCTGGACGTGGCACCGGAGACCATCCGCAAGGACCTGACGGCGCTGGAGCGGGTCGGCGTCGTCCGGCGGGTGCACGGTGGGGCGATCCCGGTCGAGCGCCTGGGCTTCGAGCCCGCGGTGGCTGCTCGGGACGTCGTCCTCACCGCGGAGAAGGAGCGGATCGCCAAGGCCGCGATCGCCGAGCTCCCCGACGAGGGCGCCGTCCTCATCGACGCCGGCACCACCACCGCGCGGCTGGCCGACCACATGCCGACCGACCGGGAGCTCACCGTCGTCACCAACTCCCTGCAGCTGGCCGGCAAGCTCGCCGCCTTCCCGGCCCTGAACGTGCTGCTGCTGGGCGGACGGGTGCGTTCCCGCACGTTGGCCAGCGTCGACGCCTGGGCGCTGTCCGCCCTGGCCGGGGTGTTCGTCGACCTCGCCCTGCTGGCCACCAACGGCGTCTCCGTCGAGCGCGGCCTGACCACCCCCGACCCGGCCGAGGCCGCGATCAAGACCGCGATGATCGGGGCGGCCCGCCGGGTCGTGCTGCTCGCCGACCACAGCAAGGTCGGGCACGACCACTTCGCCCACTTCGGCGACCTGGACGCGGTGGACCTGCTGATCACCGACACCGGCCTGGACGAGCGCACCGCCGCCGAGCTCGCCGACGCCGGGCCACGGGTCAGCCGGGTCTGACCCCGCAGCCGGTGGTCCTGCTCCGCCCCCCGCGGGGTGGCAGGCTCGCCCCCACCGTCCCGCACCCCCGACCGCAGGAGCCCGACACCATGGCGAGCATCGAAGGCAAGGACGTCCGCAAGCTGGTCATCGCGTGCGACGCGGGGATGGGCAGCAGCGTGCTGCTGGCCAACCAGCTGAAGAAGCGGCTCAGGAGCGACGACGTGACGGTGGTGCACAGCCCGGTGGACGCCATCCCCACCGACGCCGACGTCGTGCTCACCCACGCCAAGCTCGTCGACCGGGCCCGCCGGTACGCCGGGGAGAGGCCGGTCGTGCCCTTCACGCTCTTCGTGGGCGACCCCGCGGTGGACGGCCTCGTCGAGGCCATCCAGGGCGGGTCGACCATCGATGGCTGACGGTCGGGTCGCCGGCCTGCTCGACCCCGGCCGGATCGTGCTGGACGGCCGGGCGGCGGACAAGACCGAGGCCGTCCGGCAGGCCGGGGACCTGCTGATCGCCGCCGGTGCCGTGGACGCCGGCTACGTGACCTCCATGCTGGAGCGCGAGGAGTCGATCTCGACCTACATGGGCGAGGGTGTCGCGATCCCGCACGGCACCAACGCCGGGAGGGCGTCGGTGCACCGCGACGCGCTCACCGTCACCCGCTACCCGGCCGGGGTCGACTGGGGCAACGGGCGGGCCGAGGTGGTCATCGGCATCGCCGCGGTCGGCGACGGACACCTGCCGGTGCTCGCCGCCCTGGCCCAGGTGCTGGTCGACCCGGAGAAGGCCGCGCAGCTGCGTGCGGTCGCCTCGGTCGAGCAGGTCCTCGCCCTGCTCACCGCCGACATCGAGGACTGAACTCCCTCAGTCGGCGCCGCCGTGGACGTGGTGCTCGGCCCGGTCTAGAGCCGACCCACCCAGGAGTTCGCCGTCGCGGCCTCCTCGTAGTCCAGCTCCTGGAGCACCGCGCGCATCACCTCATCGTCCAGGTGCCCCTTGTCGCGTTCCTCCATGAGCACCCGGCGCTGCACCTCGATGATCTCCTGGCGCACCCGGTGGAAGACCTGGGCCCGTCTGCGGTTGCGGTCGGCGTCCTCCTGCTCCTCCGCTCGCACCGAGGCGGCCATCGACTGTGCCCGGCCCGTCAGGGGCCCCCGGATCCGGTCGGCCACCGCCTTCGCCCGCTCCGGGCCCACCCGTGCGGCGATGTCCCGTTCGAGCTCGGCGACCCGCTGCAGCGCCGCGGCGGTGGTCCGCTCGACCAGGTGCACCTCGGCCTCGGCGTCCCGTTGGGCCTGGCCGGCGTCCTGCACGTCGAGCCGGCGGATCAGCCACGGCAGGCTCAGTCCCTGCAGCAGCAGGGTGCCGATGGCCGCGGTGAACGCCAGCAGCTGGAGCACGTCGCGGTCGGGGAAGTCCGCCGGCACCGCGGCGGCGGCGGCGAGGGTGACCACCCCGCGCATCCCGGTCCAGGAGATGACCGCCTGCTGCCGCCAGGTGGGCCGGTGCGAGCGGGAGCTGCGCGTGGACCACGGGCGGGGCGCCCGCCGCAGGGCCTCCACGGCGAACACGAACAGCGGCCGGACGACGATGACGGTCAGCAGCACCGCGGCCGCGGCACCGACCAGCGCACCGTTGGACCGCTGGGAGTCCACCACCGACTCGGCCACGTAGCGCAGCTGCAGCCCGATGAGCGCGAACACCACCGCCTGCAGGAGCAGGTCCAGCGAGGACCACAGCGGGCGTTCCTGCAGCCGGCTGGCGTACCCGGCCTCCGGCGAGCGGTGGCCCAGGTACAGCCCGGCGGCGACCACGGCCAGCACGCCCGAGCCCTGCAGCTCCTCGGCCAGCAGGTAGGCCGCGAAGGGGACGACGAGGCCCAGCACCGAGGTGACCACCGGGTCGTCCAGCCGCACCCGGACGACGTGCACGACCGCGCCGATGGCCACCCCGAGGAGCACACCGACGCCCACGGCCAGCCCGAACGTGCCGGCCGCGGCGCCCCAGTCCAGCCCGAGCACCCCGCCGCCCACGCCGAACACCGCGGCCAGGGCGACCTTGTAGAAGGTGAGCGAGGCCGCGTCGTTGATCAGGCTCTCCCCGGACAGCACGGTCATCACCGGGCGGGGCAGACCCAGCTGGCGGCCGATCGCGGCTGCGGACACCGCGTCCGGCGGGGCCACGACGGCGCCGAGCACCAGGGCGGCCGGCAGCGGGAGCCCGGGCACCACCCAGTGGGCGACCAGGGCCACCACCACCGCGGTGACGACCACGAGCACCACCCCGAGCTGCACGATGGGCCGCAACAGGGCGCGGAAGTCGGCGTAGGAGACCTCGAGGGCCGCGGAGTACAGCAGGGGCGGGAGGACGACGGCCAGCAGCAGGTCGCCGTCGATGGCGAACTCGGGCACGCCGGGCACGAAGCTGACCACGAAGCCGACCAGCACCAGCAGCAGCGGCGTCTGCCAGCCGAGTCGGCGGGCGACCGCCGCGACCGTGACCGCCCCGACCGCCAGGGCCAGCAGGGCAGGACCCCCCACGTGTCCGTCCTCTCCCCGCCCAGCTGCGCCACCGGGGTTTACCCGAGGGCCCCGCGGGTGCATCCCCAGGGGACCGCTCGCCCCCACCTGGTCTGGAGTCCACCATGCACAACCCCCTCCGGGGCGCCCCGTGAGCCCGAAGGTGGCCGTGGTCACCGGTGCCAGCGGGGGAGTCGGGCGGGCCGCCGAGGAGGTCTGCGCCGCCGGGGGCACGCCCCTGGTCGTGCCGGTCGGCGTCGCCGACGCCCCCGCCGCGGACCGCGTGGCGGCAGGACTCGGGGAGATCGACGTGTGGGTCGACGTGGCCTGCACCGCCGTCGTGGCCCCGTCCCACGAGCTGACCGCCGAGGAGTACGCCCGGGACTCCGGGGCCGAGGGTCGGTGCACAGGAGGGCAGTGGGGCCGGGGCGCCCAGATCCGGGCCAGCCGGTACCACGGCACGGTCGCGGCGGTCGCCGGTGCCGGGCTGCTCGCCGGTGTCACGGCACCGGTCCGTCGGGGCCGGTCGTGAGCACCCGCGCCACCCGGGTGGTCGCCGTCGTCGCCGCGCTCGAGGGGCTGGCGCTGCTGGCCCGACCGGTGCAGGCCACCGTCGCCCTCGGCCTGGCGGAGACCCCGC
>JAOPVM010000425.1 GCA_025966215.1 Klenkia sp. | reverse complement strand
GACGCTCGACCTGGACCGGTTCAGCCGCGTCGTGGAGATCCACCTGATCGGCACGTTCAACGTCGTCCGGCTGGGAGCGGCCGCGATGGCCGCGACCGACCCCGTGGACGGCGAGCGCGGCGTGGTCGTCAACACCGCCTCGGTCGCCGCCTTCGACGGCCAGATCGGGCAGGCGTCCTACGCGGCCTCCAAGGCCGCGATCGCCGGGATGACGCTGCCGATCGCCCGCGACCTCGCGTCCTCGCTCATCCGCGTGATGACCATCGCCCCGGGCATGTTCGCCACCCCGATCCTCGACGGGCTCACCCCTGCCGCGCGGGAGTCCCTCGCCGCCCAGGTCCCGCACCCCGCGCGCCTGGGCGACCCCCGGGAGTACGCGGCCCTCGTCGCGCACGTCGTCGGGAACCCGATGCTCAACGGCGAGACCATCCGCCTGGACGGCGCCATCCGGATGGCCCCGCGGTGACCGGCCCGCTGGGCAGGACCGCCCTGGTGACCGGTGCGTCCCGTGGCATCGGCGCGCAGATCGCCGTCCGGCTGGCCGCGGCGGGGTGGGACCTCGTGCTCAGCGCCCGGTCCGCGGGGCCGCTGGAGCAGTTCGCGACCGGGCTCGCGGCCACGGCGGCGGGCAGCGTCCGTTGGTCGGCGGCCGACATGGCCGTCGAGGACGACGTCGTCCGGTTGGCCGAGGAGCGGCTCGCCGACGGCGGCCGGCTGGACGCCCTGGTGCTGAACGCCGGCATGGGCTCCATCGGCCCCGTCGCGGACTTCCCGGTGCGCCGGTTCGACAAGCTGTACGCGGTCAACGTGCGCTCGGCCTTCCTGCTCACCCAGCGGCTGCTGCCCCTGCTGCGGACGACGGCAACCCGGCACGGCACGGCCAAGGTCATCGCGGTCTCCTCGCTCACCGGGGTGGCCGCCGAGCCGCTGAACTCCGCGTACGGGGCCAGCAAGGCGGCCCTCACGTCGCTGTGCGAGACGCTCAACACCGAGGAGTCGGCGGGCGGCGTCGTGGCCACCGCGGTGTGCCCGGGCTACGTGGCCACCGACATGACCGCCGGGCTGGCCGACCAGGTCGCGCCGGAGTCGATGATCCCCGCCGCCGACGTCGCCGAGGTGGTCGTGGCCCTGACCCGCCTCAGCGGCGCGGTCGTCGTCCCCAGCGTGCCGATGACCCGCCCCGGCGCCCACCTCTGGCGGGCCTGAGACCGGGAGGTCGTCAGGCCCGCCGCAGGTCGGTCAGCGGAGGACGAAGCCCTCGTCGTCCTTCTCCGCCCAGGCACGGCACATGTCGACGTAGGCGTTGGCGCCGCCGAGGTACACGTCGATGGCCTGCGCCTCGCCCTCGATGTTCGCCCCGGCGACCCAGGTGTTCACCGCCGCGCCGCGGGCCGCGGGGATCGTGTCGGCCACCGCGGTGACGTGCTCGGCCCGCTCCCGCTCGGAGGTCAGCTGCGGGGCAGCCCCAGCAGCCGCTCACCCAGGTAGTTCAGGACGCTCTCGTTGTTGATCGGGGCGATCTGCAGCACCCGGATCATCGGCCAGAGCGTGACCACGTCGGTCTCGTAGACGAAGGCGGAACCGCCGTGGGTCTGGATGGCCGCGTCGACGGCGGCCAGCGCGGCCCGGGCACCCAGCAGCTTGGCCATGTTGGCCTTGGCCCCGGCATCACGGCCGGAGTCGTACTCGGCCGCGGCCGAGTACATGACCTGCCGAGCCGCCTCCATCTCGGCCTTGGCCAGCGCCAGCGGGTGCTGCACGCCCTGGAAGGACCCGATGGGACGGCCGAAGGGGGCGCGCGTCTTGGCGTAGTCCACGGCCTTCTGCAGGGCGTACTCCCCCAGCCCGAGCGCCCACGCCGCGACGACGACGCGTTCCTGGTTCAGCACGCTGAGCATGTGGTCGAAGCCCAGGCCCTCCTCACCGATGAGCGCCTCGGCGGGCACCTCGACATCGTCGAAGAAGACCTCGAACTGGTACTCGGGGGCGTGCCACTCCACGTCCAGGCGGCGCAGCTCGATCCCGGGCAGCGACAGGTCGACGACGAAGACGCCGAAGCCCTGCCGGCGCCCCACCGGCTCGCCGGGCCCGGCGGTCCGGGCCAGCAGCAGGATGTGGTCGGACTCGTCTGCGGCGGAGATGTAGACCTTCTGGCCGCTGATCCGGTACCCGCCGCTCGAGCTCCGGGTCGCCGTCGTCCGGGCGGCGAAGGAGTTGGTGCCGGCGTCGGGCTCGGTGACGCCCAGGCAGAACCGCCGCTCACCGGTCATCGTGGTGAGCACGTGATCGGTGATCTGCTGTTCGGTGCCGTACCGGAGGATGGCCTCCCGCGAGAACGTGGTGAGCGAGTACTGCAGCGGGGGGATGCCCACCCGGGACAGCGACTCCATCACCGCGACGCACCCGGTGAGCCCACCCCCGGCGCCGCCCCGCTCCTCGGGGATGCCGATGGCGAGCAGGTCGGCGGCCACGATGGCGTCCCACAGCTCCGGCGCGTGCTCCTTCTGCCGTGAGCGCTGCAGGTACAGCGACCGCGGGCACGCCGCGAGGACGCCGTCGACCGCGTCGAACACCGAGGCCACCAGGTCCGCGGACTCGGGGTGCACCGTCGGGGAGATGTCGAGTGCCATGGGTGCTCCTAGCGTCCGGTGAATCGGGGGTCGCGCTTCTCCACGAAGGCCCGGGGTCCTTCGACGGCGTCCTGGGAGGCGAGGACCTGTCTGTTCAGGGCGGTCTCCAGGGCGAACCGCGGCTCGTTGCCCAGCGCCCGGACCGCGATCTCCTTGGCCGTCCGCACGGCCAACGGGCCGTTGCGGGCCAGGCCGTGCGCCACGTCGAGAGCCCGCTGCAGCACCGCGTCCCCCGGGAGCACCTCGTTGACCAGCCCGACCTCGTGGGCCCGGGCGGCCGTGACGTGGTCCCCGGTCAGCAGGAGCTGCATCGCGAAGGCCCAGGGGACCTGCTGCGGCAGGCGCACGTGCGTCCCGCCGCCGGGCACGAGCCCCCAGCGGACCTCGGGCAACCCGAAGACGGCGTGCTCCGCGGCGATCCGCAGGTCGGTCCCGAGCAGCAGCTCCAACCCCCCGGCGACGCAGATGCCGTTCACGGCGGCCAC
Source organism: Klenkia sp. (assembly GCA_025966215.1). Classification (GTDB taxonomy): domain Bacteria; phylum Actinomycetota; class Actinomycetes; order Mycobacteriales; family Geodermatophilaceae; genus Klenkia. The sequence goes on along the minus strand of JAOPVM010000425.1, from coordinate 9,460 downwards.
CACGGGGGTGAACAGGTCGGAGAAGAAGCGCTTGGTGGGGTCGGGGATGAGGACCTCGAGCTCCCCTGCTGTCAGCCGGGGGATGAGCTCCCCCAGGTCCCCACCGGCACAGAACGCCCGGTCCCCCGCCCCGGTGACGACGACGGCCAGGACGTCGCGGTCCCGTCGGGCCGCGTCGGTGGCCTCGGCCAGCCGACCGATCATCGGCACGGTGAGGGCGTTGTGGGCCTCGGGGCGGTCCAGGGTGATCAGCGCGACCGCGCCGTCCACGGCGTAGGTGACGTCACCGGTTGAGCTCACGTCCACGACCTCCTGGTGACCGGGCGGGCACAGCCGCCCGACCTCCCCCGACGCTAGGAGCCGTGCCGGCGGTCCGGGTGTCGCAATCCGGGTCACCCGCGGCGACCGGCTGCTCCGGTCCCGCCCGGACCCCCACGGAGCACGGGCGCCATCGCCATCAGGGTGCTGGTCAGCAGCTGCTGCACCTCGGGCCCGGTGAGCCGGCCGAACCGCAGCCACTCCTCCAGGGCGACGCCGGCCATGCCCTGGAAGGCCCGCAGGGCTGCCCGGGTGTGCCCGGTGTCGGGGATCTCCAGCACCGCCAGGAGCCTGGCCTGCCAGGCCTGCGCCCCCTCGCGGAAGACCTCGGCGACCTCGGGGTCGGCACCGGGCGACCACGTCTCGACCAGCGTCAGGATGGTCTGCGGGTGCTCGGCGAGGACGCCCAGCCACCGCCCGATCAACCGGTGGAGCTCGCGCTCACCGGTGGTCCGCCCGGCCTGGTCGGCCGGCAGCTCGGGGAGCCGGCCGAACTCCCGGACGACCTCGAGGTACAAGGCCCGCTTGGTGCCGAAGTAGTAGTGCAGGTTGGTCCGCGTGGTGCCCGCGGCCTCGGCCAGGTCGGTGGTGGAGACCTCGGAGTACGGCCGCTCCGCGAACAGCCGTCGCGCCCCCACCAGGATGGACTCGCGCCGGTCCCCGGCGTCCAGGCGCACCCGGCGCCCGGAGGCGTCCTCGGGCTGCACCACGGGGCGACCGTAGCCGGGCCGTCAGGACCACGCGCTGTCGCGATCTGCGACACGGGGGCGCGGTGCGGACTCCCTAGCGTCGGCAGCCGGGTGAGGTCGGTGAACACGTCGTCGGCCCGCCCCCGTGGACAGGAGCAGGACATGGGCCGTCTCGAGGGCAAGGTCGCCTTCATCACCGGTGCAGCACGCGGGCAGGGCCGGGCACACGCCGTCGCCATGGCGCGGGAGGGCGCCGAGATCATCGCCGTCGACATCGCCCAGGACGCACCCGAGCTGGGCCTGGGCTACCGGCTGGGCAGCGCCGAGGAACTGGCCGAGACCGCCGCCGAGGTCGAGTCGCTGGACCGCCGCGTCGTCACCGCCCAGGTCGACGTGCGGGACGGCGCGGCCCTGGCCGCCGCGGTGGCCGACGGCGTCGCCCAGCTGGGTCGGCTGGACATCGTCGTGGCCAACGCCGGGATCGCCGCCAACAGCGTCCCGCTGCACCTGATCAGCGACGACGACTGGGACAACATGATCGCCATCAACCTCAGCGGGGTGTGGCGCACCTGCAAGGCGGTGGTCCCACACCTCATCGAGGGCGGTCGCGGCGGCTCGATCATCCTGACCAGCTCGCTGTCGTCGATGAAGACCTACCCCGGACTGGGTGCGTACACCGCGGCCAAGCACGGGGTGGTGGGCCTGGCCCGGGTGCTGGCCAACGAACTGGGTCAGCACCGGATCCGGGTGAACAGCCTGCACCCGACGCAGGTGCGCACCGCGATGCTGATGAACGACGCCACGTACAAGCTCTTCCGCCCCGACCTCGAGAACCCGACCGAGGACGACTTCGCCGCGGTCTCCGCAGGCATGCACGTGCTCCCCGAGCCCTACGCCGAGCCGCAGGACATCGCTGCTGCCGCCGTCTTCCTGGCCTCGGACGACGCCCGGTTGATCACCGGGATCGCCCTCCCGGTCGACGCCGGCAACCTGGTCAAGTAGTCCCACCCCAGCACGACGAGAGCCCCGGGGACCGCCCCCGGGGCTCTCGTGACGCCGTGGTCACATCGAGATGCCGCCGTCCACGGGCAGCACGACACCGGTGACGTAGCCGGCCTCGGCACTGGCCAGGAACGCCACCGCGGCGGCCATCTCCTCGGGCTCGGCGAACCGGCCCAGGGGCACCGACGCCGTCATCTCCGCGAGCTTGTCGGCCGGTACCGCCGCGACCATGGCGGTGGCGGCGTTGGGGGAGATCGCGTTGACCGTGATGCCGAACCGGGCGACCTCCTTGGCCACCGTCTTGGTGAACGCGATGATCCCGCCCTTGGCCGCGGCGTAGTTGGCCTGCCCGATGTTGCCGTGCATCCCGGTGTAGCTGGTCACGTTGACGACCCGCCCGCGGCCGGCCGCACGCATGTGCGGGACGACGGCCCGGGTGACGGCGAAGGTCCCGCCGAGGTGGACGTCGAGGACGGCCTGCCAGTCGGCCGGGGACATCTTCCACACGACCGTGTCCCGGGTGATCCCGGCGTTGTTGACCGCGACGTCGACCGACCCCGACCAGGCCACCACGGCCTCGACGGCGGCGGCGACCGCGTCGGCGTCGGCGACGTCCACGGCGTGGGTGGTGACCCGGTCGCCGGCCTCGCCCCAGGACCGGGCGAGGAGGTCGGCGTCGCGGTCCAGGACCGCCACGTGCGCGCCGGCGTCGTGGAAGAGCGCCGCGATGCCGCGGCCGATGCCCTGCGCGCCCCCGGTCACCAGGACCGTCTGACCGGTGAAGTCGAAGCGCAGGTTCGCCTCGGCCCTCGGCGCGGTCACAGCCGCTCGATCAGGGTCGCATTGGCCAGGCCGCCGCCCTCGCACATGGTCTGCAACCCGTAGCGCCCGCCGGTGGCCTCCAGGTGGTGGAGCAGGCTGGTGAGCAGGCGGGTGCCCGAGGCCCCGAGGGCGTGGCCCAGGGCGATGGCGCCGCCGGCCGGGTTCAGCCGCTCGGGGTCGGCACCGAACTCTGCCGCCCAGGCGAGCGGGACGGGGGCGAAGGCCTCGTTCACCTCGTAGGCGTCGATGTCGCCGATGGTGATCCCCGACCGTTCGAGCAGCTTCTGCGTGGCCGGGATGACGCCGGTGAGCATGAACAGCGGGTCGCTGCCGGCGACGGCGAAGCTGGTGAACCGGGCGCGTGGTCGCAGGCCCAGCGCTGAAGCCCGCTCCTCGCTCATGATCAGCGCCGCCGACGCCCCGTCGGTGAGCGGCGAGGAGTTGCCGGGCGTGATCCGCCACTCCAGCTGGGGGAAGCGCTCGGCGAGCTCGTCGGTGCGGAACGAGGCCCGCAGCCCGGCGAGTGTCTCGGCCGTGGTGGCGGGCCGGACGGTCTGGTCCGTCGTGTGCCGGCTGCCGTCGGCCAGCGTCACCGGCACGACCTGGCTCTCCAGCGCGCCGGAGGCGGCTGCCTCGGCGGCCAGTCGGTGGGACCGGGCGGCGTACTCGTCGAGGACCTGGCGGGACAGGCCCCACTTGTCGGCGATCAGCTCGGCGGACACGCCCTGGTTCACGAGGCCGTCGGGGTAGCGCCGCTCCAGCGGTCGGGTCGGGTGGCCCCCGTGGGAGCTGGCGCCCATGGGGACGCGGCTCATCGACTCGACGCCGCAGGCGATGACGACGTCGTAGGCGCCGGCCATCACTCCCTGGGCGGCGAAGTGGGCGGCCTGCTGACTCGACCCGCACTGCCGGTCGACCGTGGTGCCGGGCACGGACTCGGGCATCCCCGCGACGAGGAGCGCGGTCCGGGCGATGTTGAGGGTCTGGTCCCCGACCTGCGACACACAGCCGGCGATCACGTCGTCGACGGTGGCCGGGTCGATCCCGGTCCGCTCGAGGAGGGCGTGCAGGGTCTGGGCGAGCAGGTCGGCCGGGTGGACCTCCGACAAGGCGCCACCGGGCTTGCCCCGGCCGGAGGGGGTGCGGACGGCATCGACGATGACGGCGGAGTTCACGGGATCTCCCAGCGGTGGGTGGACAGCACGTCGATGCTCCCGGGCCGTGGCCTCACCCGGTGTCGCAGTTCGCGACGCCCGCTCGCGGAGCGGACCAGCGGGTGACCGGTCGACAGACCGCCCCGACCACCTGCTTCCCCACCGACCGGGGTGCGCCGATCAGGTCGGTGAGTCGATGACGGTGACGGCTTCGGTCGCGGCGTAGCGCGCGCAGCCTGCTCAGGGACCGCACCTTCGCACTTCGGTGGAGAAGGACGGGCTCGGGCGGAGGAGAGGTCCCGCCAGCATCACCGGCGACAGGTGCTTCCGTCCCAGGTGTACACGGCCGAGTCGTCCACGAGCGTCCGCAGGTCGTGTTCCGCGCAGTCGAGGAACGTGCCGATGCTGGTGGACGGAGCAGGCCGGTGCGCACGCCCTCACGAGGGGCCATCTGAACCGAGGGCTCCGTGGTGCGCCGTGGCTCACGCCGGTGCGGCGGGCGAGGCCCCGGAGTGGGGGTCCCAGCACCCTGCGGCCGGCGAGCAGGTTCGGCGTCCGAGGCCGTCCGTCGTCATGCGGGCTCGTCCGCACCGCGTTGCTGTACCGGTTGCTGTCCTCGGCCCACTGCGGGGGGTGAGCGCCTAGCGGTCGTAGACCTCCCGGCGGTGTCCGGCGCGGACGACGGTCACGACCAGCAACTCGTCGAGGACGTCGTAGAGGACGCGGTAGTCCCCACCCGGATTCGCCCGGCGGTCTGCTCCCCCACCAGCTTCGTCGCACCCGACGGCCGCGGCTCATCAGCCACGTCGCCGATGGCAGCAATGAGCCGCACGCGCACTGGTCGATCGAGCTTGCGTAGCTGGCGGGCGGCCGCCGCGGTGAACTCAACCGAGTAGCTCACCCGGCGAGCTCGTCACGCACCTCCGCCAGCGACACCCGCTCCCCGTCGTCCTCGGACTTCGCCGCCCGGTACGCCGCCACGTCCTGGGCCATCTCCAGCGCGTCCAGGTCTTCCAGGTCGGCGACCCCGACCACCACAGCGGCCAACGTGCCGTTGCGGGTCACCCCGATGCGCTCTCCGCCGTACATCGCGCGACCCAGCACAGCGGACATCTACTGCCACTGACCCCTGAGCAGAGTCGCGAAGCGGCCGATCACCTGGACCGTGCCGTCGACTGGTCCAGCCCCGCCGCCGATGACGGTCCGCACCAGGCGTGAGCCGGACCAGGGCCGCTGCCCTGGCCGATGGGTGTACTCAGCTGGGGTTGGTCGGGCATCACCCTCCATGCGGCCCAGGAGCTGCCCGAAGGTACGGGTCCAACTGCCGTTCGGGCCCGGAGGACGCCCGCGCAGACCAGGCTGCACCTGTCGTGAGCCGATACGAACAGGCTCGCTTCGGCCCCGTCGCTACCCGCGTTGGTACACAACGGCAGGAGGCGGGCCGGCCCCCGTGGGGCGACCCGCCTCTGACCTGCACGTTCTCTGTCGGGCTGACAGGACTTGAACCTGCGACCCCTTGACCCCCAGCCAGCAGCGGGGGGTCCGTGGTGGTCCGCGCTTGTCTCATTTCCGCAGTTCAGACGGGTTCAGTGTCGGAGGCCGTCCGTCGCTGTGCGGGCCCGTCCAGACCGCGTTGCTGTACAGGTTGCTGTACTCGGCGGCTCCCCCCACGAGCCGGGCCGACCCCGGGTGGCATCTGATCGGCGCATCCGGTCGAGCTCGCGGCGGCGGGCGCCCCGTCGCCGTCAGGAGCGGTCTACCTCCCGTCCCCGTCAGCCGCCTCGACGGGCCGGAACGACTTGATGAGCTCCCGGCGCATGATCTTCCCCGTCGAGGTGGCCGGCAGGGACTCGACGAACTGCACCAGCCGCGGCGTCTTGTAGGCGGCGAGGTGCTCCCGGGCGTACGCGATGAGCTCGGGACCGGTGGTCTGGCTGCCAGCCACGCGCACCACGTAGGCGCAGGCCAGCTCGCCGCGCACGTCGTCCGCGACCGGTCCGGCGGCCACCATGGCGACACCCGGGTGCCCGGCGAGGACGCGCTCGATCTCGGCCGGGTAGACGTTGTAGCCGCCAGTGACGATCATGTCCTTGCGCCGGTCGACGACGTAGACGTAGCCCGCCTCGTCCATCGTGGCGATGTCGCCGGTGTGCAACCAACCGTCGGCCTCGATCGCCTCCGCGGTGGCCTCGGGCCGCCCGAAGTACTCGATCATCACGATCGGACCCCGGATCATCAGCTCGCCCGGGGTGCCGGGTGGCGCCGTGCGCGAGGCGTCGGTGAGGTCGGCGATGCGCACCTGGACGCCCGGCAGGGACACCCCGATCGACCCGGTCGGTCGGGCGGAGTGCACGGAGTGCGTCGTCCCGAGACCGGAGATCTCGGTCATCCCCCACAGCTCGATCAGCGGTGCCCCGCTGCGGTCTTCCCAACGCTGCACCGTGGACGCCGGGATGGTCTGCCCGCCGACGGTGCACCGGTTCAGCGAGGTGAGATCGGCACTCGCCAGATCGGGGTGTGCCAGCAGCATCGCGTACATCGCGGGCACCCCCTCGAACAGGGTCGCTCGGTGCTCGGCGATCAACGAGAGCACCTGGGCGCCGTCGAAGCGCGGGACCAGCACCACGGTGCCGCCGGCCAGGAAGGTGCCGTTGATGACGACGTTGCCGTAGACGTGCGGCGCCGGCAGCGCGGTGACCACGACGTCCTCGGCGGTGCGGGCGTGCATGGTCGCGGTCATCTCGCAGTTCCACAGCACCGCCCGGTGGCTCTGTACCGCGCCCTTGGGGTGCCCGGTGGTGCCGGAGGTGTAGCCGATGGTGCAGGCGGCCGTCGGGTCGACGTCGACCCGGGGTACGGGCCCGGTCGAGGCGAGCAGGTCGTCGAAGGACACCACGCCTCGTCCGGCCTCCCCGAACGCGACCACCATCTGCAGCTCGGGCAGCTCCCCGGTCAGCTCGACCAGGCGGGCGGCCTGCTCGGCGCTGGTGAACAGCGCCGCCGAACGGCAGTCCGCTAGCACGAACGTCAGCTCCTCGGGGGTGAGCATGACGTTCACCGGGTTGGCGACCGCGCCGGCCTTGAGGGCGCCGTGGTAGCTCACCACCCACTCCCACGAGTTCTGCGCGAACAGCGAGACGGGCTGACCGGGCCGGACGCCGCGCTCCACCAGCCCGGCCGCGACCCGGTCGCTGAGCTCGTCGAGCTCGGCGTAGGTCAGCGAACGCTCGAGGGTGACCAGCGCCGTCCGGGTCCCCGACCGCCGGGCGAGCTCGGGGAGGATCTCCCCCGGCCCCTTCACGACCGCCCCTGCTGGGTCGCCGGGAATCCCCCACCTGTGCGGCTCATGGCCGTCCTCCCACCTGCTGTCTGCGCGGCTGTCTGCTGCCGCAGTCAAACAGGACCGGGGTGATCTGGAGCACCTCAGACGAGGTCGACATGTCGTCATGTCCCGCCCGGACAACCGCCCCCACCGCTTTTGTCCGCGTGAGCCCTCGGCGCCTGGTGTGATCCACGGCACTGTCGGTCCTGCACGTGGGAGGTCGTTCCACGAGGGCGTCCCGCCGACGGCGACCCGTCCACACCCAGGAGGAACAGATGGCCGACGTACTGGCCGAGGGCTACAACGTCTTCGACACCAAGAAGTCCCCCAGCGGCACGGTGAAGTACCTGAACGCCCCTGCTGACGTCATCAACCTCATCCAGTCCGGGGAGCTCAAGAACTCGATCCTGCTCGTGCAGGGCGGGACGACGACGTTCCTCGCGCCGGCCCTGAGCATGGGCGCCATCGGCGTCATCACGATGTCCGGCGCCCCGGAGTCCCACCTGGGGATCCTCTCCCGGGAGTTCCAGACCCCCTGCGTGATGACCGCTCACCTGACCGGCAGCGACTCGCGCTACGTCGTGGGCGCCACTGACCCGTCGCACTTCACCGAGATCGCCCAGGCCCTCGACGGACGACGGGTCCGCCTGGACTGCACCGACAACGAGATCGGTCGCGTGGTGGCCGAGGACTGACACCCGGCGACCCGCCCTCCCCCGACCAGCCACGCAGACGCCAGCACCAGGACAGGAGCACGACGACGTGACCACCACCGAAGGCAAGAAGGCGAACTACAAGCTCAGGTACGAGGACGGGGACGACGGCCTCCGCTTTCAGGACCTCACCTACACCGGCAACTTCGTCGGCATGGAGCCGGTCACCGACGGCATCAAGGGCGACAAGATGATGCGCGCCCGCGCCAAGAGCGGCGTGCTCGAGCGGGTCCCCCGCGAGGACGTCGTGCGCGACCACTTCACCCTCGACGAGCTCAACGACCTGAACAACTACCTGGCCTGGAACATCTGGGACGTGCTCGTCATGCGGGCCACCGAGGGCGTCTCGGGCATGATCCCCCGCCAGGAGTACGAGATCCTGGCCTTCATGCACGAGTTCTACCGCTGGCCGGAGCTCCTGCGCATGACGACCCAGGAGGTCGGCGGGGCCCAGGGCGTGATGGACATCGGGGCATCGGCCCGCCGCGAGATCGGCACGAAGATCAACTCGGTGCACGACTGGGCGATCGGGGCCGTCGGCTTCGGCATGGGCCGCTGCGGCCTGCTGGCCCTGGAGGCCATCGGACCCGACGACTACGCGGCCGAGTCCAACGAGATCCTGAAGTTCATGCAGCGCGTGCTCTGGGGCAAGCGCCAGGACGGCTACATCCTCAACTCCCAGGACCGGTACCGCTGCCGGATCCACGAGGAGGACTTCATCGCGACCCTCACCCCGCAGATCGAGCCGCTGGAGCCGGGCAGCGAGAAGCACTCGGCGTTCACCCAGTTCAACGCTGCCGCCGAACTGCTGGCGTTCCTGGACCACTACGACAACCGACTCGGGCTCGGCGACACCGGCCCCTACGAGCTCCCCGACGGCAAGCTGCTCATCCTGCGTGACCTGTTCGTCAACGAGGACGTCTACCACTGGTCCGACGTCTGCACCGACGCCGGTCTGCCGCACTGCTACACGCTGGCCATGATCCTCGACCCGGAGCTGATGGGGCTGGACGAGATCCGGGTGAACGACATCTCCACCACGTTCACCCGGCCCAAGAACTACCTGGAGGCGGTCGTCGGCGGCGCCGTCTTCGCCCGGGAGAAGTGGGACACGCCCATGGGCGAGGTCTACCCGATCAAGATCGACGACCTGGGTGAGCAGCTGACGAAGATCCAGACGGCGACCCTGAAGCTGTACACGAAGACGTCGAAGATGAACCGCCGCGACCTGATCTGGAACGGCCAGTACGTCTACTACGTCGACATGATCCTCCCGCACATGCGGAAGGCCGGCACGTACGAGAAGGCCGTCCGGGACTACGACCTGTGGGAGATCGACCAGCGGGTCTCCAACTACTACTACGACATCACCAAGCGGGGATTCGCCCAGGAGGCCGTCCCCGGGAAGATCTTCTCCGGTTCGGGCTACCTGCCGTTCTC
>JAOPVM010000372.1 GCA_025966215.1 Klenkia sp. | reverse complement strand
TCACGCCACCGGTCACGCCACCGGTCGCGCCACCGGTGCTGCCGCCGGCCCACGACCCCCTCGCCGTGCCCCCGACCGGCCCCCCGGCGCCGCCCGGCCCGTCGTCGGTCGAGCACCACGTGCCGCTGCGCGAGCGGTTCCTGCCCGCCTCCGAGGACACCCAGCTCATCCCGGTGCTGCCGCCGGTGCCGCTGGTGCGCCACGAGGACGAGGACACCGGCCAGGTCGAGCTCCGCGAGGGCAGGCCCGGCGGCAGCCGCGGGATCCTGCGCGCCGCCGGGACGATGGCCGTGGCCAGCCTGGTCTCCCGGATCACCGGGCTGCTGCGGACGGTCGTCCTGGCCGCCGTGCTCGGCGTCGCTCTGGTCAACGACACCTACACCACCGTCAACACGCTGCCCAACATCGTCTACGAGCTGCTGATCGGCGGGGTGCTGACCTCGGTGATCGTGCCGTTGCTGGTCCGGGCCCAGGAGAAGGACGCCGACGGTGGGGTCGGCTATGCCCAGCGGCTGACGACCGTCGCCATGGTCGGGTTGACCGTCATGACGGCCGTCGCGGTGGCCGCCGCGCCACTGCTGACCCGGGCGTACGGCATCACCGGTGACCCGGAACAGGTCGCGCTGGCCAACTGGCTGGCCCGGATCCTGCTCCTGGAGATCGTCTTCTACGGCCTGGGAGCGCTGGCCACCGCGATCCTGAACGCCCGTGGGGTGTTCGGCTGGCCTGCCTGGGCGCCGGTGCTGAACAACCTGGTCGTCATGGCGACCGCGGTGCTCTTCGCTCTGGCCGGTGGGCCCGGTGACCTGACGCCGGTCACCATCACCGACACCCAGGTGTGGCTGCTCGGTGCCGGCACGACCCTGGGGATCGCGGTCCAGGCGCTCGTGCTGATCCCGCAGCTGCGCAAGGTCGGCGTGCCGTTCCGACCCCGCTGGGGTCTGCGGGGGACCGGGTTGCGCGAGGCCGGGTCACTCGGACTGTGGGTGGTCGCCTACGTCGCGGTGAGCCAGGTCGGTGTGCTCATCGCCACCCGGGTGGCCAACGCCGCCAGCCGTGAGGAGGGCGGGCTCGGCCCCAGCGCCCTGGGCATCGCCAGCCTGCTCTTCCAGATGCCCTACGGGATCATCGGCGTGGCCCTGCTGACCGCGCTGGTGCCACGGATGAGCCGGGCGGCCAGCCGACAGGACGTGCCGGGGGTGGCCGCCGACCTGTCCCTGGGCCTGCGGCTGTCGGCCACCGGGCTGCTGCCGGTCACCGCCTTCCTCGTGGTGCTCGGGCCGACGGTGACCACGGTCGCGTTCAGCATCGGACGCACCACCCCCGCCGAGGCCACCGCGATCGGTCAGGCCCTGGCCTGGGGCGCCTTCGGACTGCTCCCGATGGCGGTCACCCTGCTGCAGCTGCGGGTCTTCTACGCGATGAAGGACGCCCGCACCCCGACGCTGATCCAGATCGCCATGGTCGCGGTCCGGGTGCCGTTGCTGTTCGTCGTCCCGGCCGTGGTGGAACCGCGGCACGTCGTCGCCGGGCTGATGGTGGTGACCTCGCTGACGTACGTCACCGGTTGGGTGGTCGGGGACCTCGCGCTGCGTGGACGGTTGGGGACGCTGCGCACCGGGGAGGCGGCCGCGCCGGTGCTCAAGCTGCTCGCCGTCTCCACCGTCGCCGGGGCCCTGGGCTGGGGCGTCCTCGCACTGACCACCGGCACCGACCCCGGCACGTTCGCGGAGTCGCTGGCGACCCTCCTGATCGGTACCGTGGTCATCGGCACCGCGGTCGTCGTGGGTGTCGTGCTGGCGAAGGTGCCCGAGGTCTCGGGCCCGGTCGCGGCGATCCGGTCCCGGCTGGGTCGTGCACGGCGCTGACCTCGGCTCCCGTGCCAGTCCGGCACAGCCCGTGCCGGCGGGGGACCCAGGAGGTCGGCAGCGCCCGTGACGTCGACGACCACCGGGCTGCCCGACCGGTACCGACCGCTGGACCAGCTGGCCCCCGACGAGCCGACCAGCACCGGCGTCATCCGCTCCTGGCGGGCCCGTGACCGGGTCCTCAACCGGGACGTCGCGCTGCGCGTGCACACCCCCGGCGGTGCCGCCGCGCGCACCTGGATCACCCGCGCCCTGACCGCCGGTGGCCTGGCCACCCCGGCCCTGTCGATGGTCTACGACGCCGCCGAGGGCACCCCCGACGACACTCCTGCGGCCTACGTGGTCAACGAGTGGATCGAGGGGGAGACCCTGGCCGAGCGGCTGGCGTCGGGACCGCTGCCCGAGCGGGAGGCCCGCACCGTCGTCCGCCGGCTGGCCGAGGGCGTCGCCGAGGCGCACCGGGTCGGCCTGGCCGTGGGCGGACTGACCCCCGAACACGTGGTGCTGCGGCCCGGCGGCCTGGTCGGTCTGCTCGCCGTCCCCGCCGCCGAGGGCACCGTGCCCGGCGACATCGCCGCCCTGGGTGCCCTCCTCGAGCTGTGCCTGACCGGGCTGCCCGAGGACGGCCACGCTGCCCCCGTCATCCCCCAGCCCGACCTCGCCGCCCTGGTCCGACGGGCCCGGTCCACCGAACCCGGCACCGCGCTGTCCAGCGTCGCGGCGATGGCCGCCCTGCTCGGCGAGCGGCCCCGGGGCGGACACACCGGTCCGATCCCCGCCCTGCGCACCGACGAGAC
>JAOPVM010000371.1 GCA_025966215.1 Klenkia sp. | reverse complement strand
CTCCCGGACATCGCGGCCGGACCGGGCGGCTTCGGCTGCGGTGGCCGCGCGCCGGGACTCCGCACCGGCGCGGCTGCAGACCTCCGCGACCCAGCGGTCCGCCCCGGCCCCGGCGGCACCCAGCAGGTCGGGGGCGAGGTCCTCGGGGACCTCCACGTCTGCGACCTGGGCGACCCGGGCGAGCACCGTGCCCACGGCCGTCCGGGCGGCGCGGGTGAGCTCGTCGGCCTGGCGCCGTTCCTCGGCCAGCCACTCCTCTGCCCGGGCGAACCGGTCGACGTCGAAGAGGGTGCGCAGCAGCCGTCCCCGGTCGTCGGGCTCGGCCCGCAGGAAGCGCGCGAAGTCCCCCTGGGGCAGGAGGACCACCTGGCAGAACTGCTCGGCGGACAACCCGAGCCGGGTCCGCAGGTGCTCGGACCCCTCGTCGATCCGGGTGCTCACCGGCTCCCAGCCGCCGTCGGTGAGCCGCTGCACCGTCAGCGTGGCCTGCTCGGAGGTGGTCCCGGCGCCCCTCTTCTTCGGACGCTGCTGCTCGGGCCGGCGGGTGATCCGCAGCCGCTCTCCGCCGAGGGTCACCTCGCACCGGACCTCGGTGCGCACGTCGACCCCGGCGTGGTCGCTCCGCAACCGCTTCTCGTGCCCCCGCACCCCCGGCACGGTGCCGTAGAGGGCGAAGACGATCGCGTCCAGCAGCGAGGTCTTGCCCGCGCCGGTCGGACCCCACAGCAGGAAGAGGCCGTCGGCGCCCTTCTCGTCGAGGTCGACCGACACCTCGCCGGCGAACGGCCCGAAGGCACGCACCGACAGTTGGTGGACCCTCACCGCGCGACCTCCTCGCGGTCGGCCACGGCGAGGGCCCGCCCGAGCAGCGCGCGCTCGGCAGCAGACGCTCCGACACCCCGGACGTGGGTGACGAACTCCCCCGCGACCGCCAGGTCGTCCCTGCCGCGGAGCCGGTCGGTGTAGCTGCGCCCGTCGTCCCTGGTGCCGGCCCCGGACCACTCCAGGTGCACGCAGTGCGGGAACCGGGTCTGCAGCTGCCGCATCGGGTCGGTGGGCCGGACCGCGTCGGTGAGCCGGGCGGAGACGAAGTGGTCGGTGACCGCCTCGAGCGCCGGGTCGGCGAGCAGCTCAGCCAGGTCACCGCTCAGCACGGTCAGCTCCCGCGGGGTGGCCAGCGGGACGCCCCGCACCTCGGCCAGACCGGTGGCGTCCAGGTCGACGAGCCACACCTGCTTGCGTTGCCCGGCCTCGCCGAAGGAGTAGGCCATCGGCGAACCGCTGTACCGCAAGCGCGGGCTGAGGGTCTGGGGCCGGTGCAGGTGGCCCAGGGCCACGTAGTCGACACCGTCGAACACGGCGGGGCTGACCAGGTCCACCCCGCCGACCGCGATGTCCCGCTCGCTCTCACTGGGGAGGCCGCCGCCCACGAAGGCGTGGGCCAGCACGACCGAGCGGGCACCGGGGCGGAAGTACAGGTCGGCCCGCACCTTGTCCATGGCCGCGCCGAGCACCGCCTGATGGGAGCGGGCGACGTCGGCACCGAGCTCGTGCCGGGCGACCTCGGGCTCCAGGAAGGGCAACCCGTAGACCGCCACCTCGCCGTGCTCGTCGGCGAGCAGCACCGGCTCGTCCAGTGAGGCGGTGGCCGCCCGTACGTGGACCCCGGACGCCGTCAGCAGCCCGGAGGCGAACCCCAGCCGACGGGCGGAGTCGTGGTTTCCAGGGGTCAGCACGACCTGCGCGCCGGCGCCTCGCAGTCGGGAGAGGACCCGGTCGAGCACCCCGGTGGCATCGGCGGAGGGCACGGCACGGTCGTACACGTCTCCGGCGACCAGGACCACGTCGACGGACTCCTCGCGCACCACCCGGGCCAGACCGGACAGCACGGCCTCCTGCTCGGCGAGGAGCTCGGTGCCGTGCAGGGACCGGCCCACGTGCCAGTCCGAGGTGTGCATCAACCGCATGGTGGCGACGCTAGGTGGACCCTCCGACAAAACGGCTCCGGGCTCGCCGTGACGGACCGGTCCCGGGGCCCGTGGGGCCGACGGGGTTCAGCGCTGCGGCGGGACCGGCCCGGTCTCGCCGCGGTAGTACTGGCCGATGTAGCCCGCACTCTCCTGCGCCCGACGGTCGGCGTCCTCCTCGACCATGTGGCTGAGGAGCTGCTGCACGCCCTCGGAGTCCGGGATGGCGGAGAAGACGGTGGACCCGCCCTCGCCGGCCGTCTCGATGGTCAGCGTCCCGGAGTTGATGATCCGGTCCCACAGGGTCTGGCTGTAGGTCACGTCGGTGATCCGGGAGAGGCCGAGGTCCCGGCCGGTGCGGGACAGGATGCCCACCCGGTAGAGCAGCCGGTGCGTGGTGATGACGTAGTGGGTCGTCCGCCACTTCAGCAGCGGCACCACCACGAAGACCACCGCGAGCAGCAGGGCGACCACCACGATCACCAGGCGGTAGACCCCCTGGTTCGACCCCTCCGGGATGAGCGCGGCCCCGAACGACCCCAGCCCGACGAGGACGAGGAACAGCACGACCGGCCAGAAGACGGTCAGCCAGTGCGGGTGCAGGTGCCGGACGACCTCTTCGTCGTCGGTCAGCAGCTTGTCGGGGTACGCCACCGCGACAGGATGACCGACCGGCGCCCCGCCGTCATCACCCTGCGGGGCGGGGCCGCACGTGTCGCACGTCGCCGCTGGCCAGCTCCAACCGACCCTGGTCGGTCCGGACGACCAGCCGGCCGTCCCAGTCCACGGCCTCGGCGACCCCGTCCACGGTGCGACCGTCGGGCAGGGTGACGGTCACCTCCAGACCGACCGTCGAACACCAGGCGAGGTAGTCCCGGGCCAGACCGGAGGACACCGGGTCACCGGCGTGCTCGACCCACGTGCGGTACCGGCGCTCGAACGCCCGCAGGTAGCCCAGCAGCACGGGGGCGCGGTCGACCGGGCGACCGGCGAGCAGCTGCAACGACGTCCCGGTGTCCGGCAGCTCGTCCTCGCGGGTGGAGACGTTCAGCCCCACGCCGACCACGACGGCGGACCCGGACGCCTCGGCGAGGATGCCGGCCAACTTGCGACCGTCGGGCGCCAGCAGGTCGTTCGGCCACTTGAGGGAAGTGCGCCCGACCTCGGTCAACGACTCGGCGAGCGCCACGCCGGTCAACAGCGACAGCCAGCCACGGCGGGCCGCGGGCACATCGGGACGCAGCAGCACCGACACCGTCACCCCCGCCCGGGGCGGCGACGTCCAGACCCGGTCCAGCCGGCCCCGCCCGGCGGCCTGGTGCTCGGCCACGAGGACCACTCCCTCCGCCTCGTCGTCGGCAGCCCGGGCGACCAGCTCGGCGTTCGTGGAGCCCACCTCGGGCACCACCTCCACGGCGCGCCACAGGGACCCGTCCCGAGCCAGGACGGCGGACAGCGCGGTCGCGTCGAGAGCCGGACGGTCGAGGTCGGACCAGCGTCCTGCGGGTGTGTCGGCCACGTCACCTACGCTACGGCGCTGTGACCACGGCTGAACTCGGCAATGCCGGCGAGGACGTCCCGGCGGACATCGACATGCACACGACCGCCGGCCGGCTGGCCGACTTCGAACGGCGCCTGGACGAGGCCGCCCACGCGGGCTCGGACCGCGCGGTGGACAAGCAGCACGCGGCCGGGAAGATGACCGCTCGCGAGCGGATCGAGGCATTGCTCGACCCGGGCTCGTTCACCGAGCTCGACGAGTTCGCCCGTCACCGGTCGACCAACTTCGGGATGGACGCCAAGCGCCCCTTCGGGGACGGCGTCGTCACCGGCTACGGCACCGTCGACGGCCGCCCGGTCTGCGTCTTCTCCCAGGACGTCACGGTCTTCGGCGGCAGCCTCGGCGAGGTCTACGGCGAGAAGATCGTCAAGGTGTTGGACCTCGCCATCCGCAACGGCTGCCCGATCATCGGGATCAACGAGGGCGGTGGCGCCCGGATCCAGGAGGGCGTGGTCTCCCTCGGCCTGTACGGCGAGATCTTCCGGCGCAACGTGCACGCCTCGGGCGTCATCCCGCAGATCTCGCTGGTCATGGGCGCCGCGGCCGGTGGGCACGTCTACTCCCCCGCGCTCACCGACTTCATCGTGATGGTCGACGAGACCAGCCAGATGTTCATCACCGGCCCGGACGTCGTGAAGACGGTCACCGGTGAGGACGTCACGCTCGAGGAGCTCGGCGGGGCCCGCACGCACAACACCAAGTCCGGCGTGGCGCACTACCTGGCCTCCGACGAGGAGGACGCCCTCGACTACGTCAAGGCGCTGCTGTCCTACCTGCCCAGCAACAACCTCGACCCGCTCCCGACCCTGGAGGTCGCCCCGGTCGAGGTCTCGCTGCCGGAGTCGGTCAGCGACCTGGACGCCGAGCTGGACACGTTCATCCCGGACTCGGCCAACACCCCCTACGACATGCACACCGTCATCGAGCA
>JAOPVM010000316.1 GCA_025966215.1 Klenkia sp. | reverse complement strand
TTCTGCGCGACCCGGTGCGGCTACTGCGACTTCAACACCTACACCTCCGACGAGCTCGGCCCGGGGGCGAACCGCAGCGAGTACGCCGCGACCGCGATCGCCGAGGTCGAGCTGGCCGCCCGGGTGCTCGGCCCGACCCCGCCGACGATCAGCACGGTCTTCGTCGGTGGCGGCACCCCCACCCTGCTGCCGGCAGGAGACCTGGTCGCCGTGCTCGACCGGGCCCGGGAGCTGTTCCCGGTCGCCGCGGACGTCGAGGTCACCACCGAGGCCAACCCCGAGTCGGTCACGCCGGAGTCCCTCGCCGTCCTCCGCGCCGGTGGCTTCACCCGGATCAGCCTGGGCATGCAGTCCGCGGCCCCGCACGTGCTCGCCGTCCTCGACCGCCGGCACACCCCCGGCCGGGCCGCCGAGGCTGCCCGCGAGGCCCGCGCCGCCGGGTTCGAGCACGTGAACCTCGACCTGATCTACGGCGCCCCCGGGGAGACCGACGCCGACTGGGACCTGTCCCTGCAGGCGGTGCTGGACGCCCCGGTCGACCACGTCAGCGCCTACGCGCTCATCGTCGAGCAGGGCACCAAGCTGGCCCGCCGGGTCGCCCGCGGCGAGCTCCCGATGCCCGACGACGACGTGCTCGCCTACCGCTACGTGCAGGCCGACCGGGTGCTGCGCAGCGCCGGACTGGACTGGTACGAGGTGTCGAACTGGGCCCGCGGCGACGCCGCCCGCTGCCGGCACAACGAGCTCTACTGGGCCAACGCGCACTGGTGGGGGATCGGCCCCGGCGCCCACAGCCACGTCGGCGGGCTCCGCTGGTGGAACGTCAAGCACCCCGCCGCCTACGCCGGCCGGTTGGCCGCGGGCGAGCACCCGGCTGCAGACGCCGAACAGCTGACCGTCGCCGACCGCGCCCTGGAGCGGGTGATGCTCGGTCTCCGGCTGCGCGACGGCCTGCCCCTGGAGGCGCTGTCCGACGTGGGCCGCGCCCGGGCTGCCGGCGCCGTGGTCGAGGGTCTCCTCGAGGGCCCGGCACACGAGGCAGGTCTCGCCGTCCTCACCGACCGCGGCCGCCTGCTCGCCGACGCCGTCGTCCGCGACCTCACGGACTAACCGCGCAGGGCCTCCAGCAGCTGCTCGCCGTACTTCTCCAGCTTGGCCGCGCCCACCCCGCTGATCGTGCCCAGGGCGGCGACGTCGGTCGGCTCGTCGGTGGCGATCTGACGCAGCGTGGCGTCGTGGAACACCACGTAGGCCGGCACGCCCTGCTCCTTGGCGGTGGCCGCCCGCCAGGCGCGCAGCCGCTCGAACGCCGGCGCCGCCGCAGCCGGCAGGTCCACGGCGGCCTTGGCGCTGCGGGAGGACCGGGACCGCACCGGGCGGTCGGGCTCGCGGCGCATCAGCACGGTCTGCTCGCGGCGCAGCACCGGCCCGCTGGCCTCGTTGAGCGCCAACGTGCCGTACTCGCCCTGCACCGCCAGCAGCCCCTGGGCGAGCAGCTGCCGGACGACGCCGCGCCACTGCCCCTCGGCCAGGTCGGTGCCGATGCCGAAGACGGTCAGCTCGTCGTGGGAGTGGGCGGTGACCTTCTCGGTGCGCTTGCCGAGCAGGATGTCGATCGACTGGCCGGCGCCGAAGGACTGGCCGCGCTCGCGCTGCAGGCGCAGCACCGTGGACAGCAGCATCTGCGCGGGAACGGTCGCGTCCCAGGACTCCGGCGGGACCAGACAGGTGTCGCAGTTGCCGCACGGCTCGCTCTGCTGCCCGAAGTGGGCCAGCAGCCGCACCCGTCGGCAGTCCACCGTCTCGCAGAGCGCCAGCATCGCGTCCAGCTGGGCGGAGAGCACCCGGCGGTGTGCGAGGTCGCCGTCCGAGCCCTCGATCATCTTGCGCTGCTGGACGACGTCGGCCAGCCCGTAGGCCAGCCACGCGGTGGAGGGCAGCCCGTCGCGGCCGGCCCGGCCGGTCTCCTGGTAGTAGCCCTCCACCGACTTCGGCAGGTCCAGGTGGGCGACGAAGCGGACGTCGGGCTTGTCGATGCCCATGCCGAACGCGATGGTGGCGACCATCACCAGGCCGTCCTCGCGGAGGAACCGGGACTGGTTCTGCGCGCGCACCCGCTGGTCGAGACCCGCGTGGTACGGCAGCGCAGCGATCCCGTTCTTGACCAGGAAGTCCGCGGTGGTCTCCACCGAGGAGCGGGACAGGCAGTAGACGATCCCGGCGTCCCCGGGGTGCTCGGTGCGCAGCAGGTCCAGCAGCTGCTTGCGTGGCTCGTTCTTCGGGGCGATCCGGTACTGGATGTTCGGCCGGTCGAACCCGGCCACGACGTGCAGCGCGTCGTCCAGCTGCAGCCGGGTGCTGATCTCGGCGTGCGTGCGCGGGGTGGCGGTCGCCGTCAGCGCGATGCGGGGGACGGCGGGCCACTTCTCGTGCAGCATCGACAGCGCCAGGTAGTCCGGGCGGAAGTCGTGGCCCCACTGGGCGACGCAGTGCGCCTCGTCGATGGCGAACAGCGCGATCGTGCCGCGCTCCAGCAGCCGGGAGGTGGGTGAGTTGCCGCCACCCAGCGACTCCGGCGCGACGTAGAGCAGGTCCAGCTCGTTGGCCAGGAACGCCTGCTCGACGGTCCGGCGCTCGTCCCGGTCCTGGCTGGAGTTCAGGAAGCCGGCCCGGACGCCGAGGGCCTGCAGGGTGTCGACCTGGTCCTGCATCAGCGCGATGAGCGGGGAGACGACGACGCCCACGCCCTCGCGCAGCAGTGCCGGGACCTGGTAGCAGAGCGACTTGCCGCCGCCGGTGGGCATCAGCACCAGCGCGTCGCCGCCGGCGACGACGTGCTCGACCACCTGCTGCTGCGGGCCGCGGAAGGCGTCGTAGCCGAAGACCCGGCTCAGCACCTCGAGGGCAGGGTCCGTCGCCAGGGTCACGAGCCGAGGGTAGGGGGGCGGTCCGACATCCGTCAGACGGTGTGGACGACGTCCCGCACTGCCGCCGGGGCACCCCGTCCGGCCCGGCTCGGGGCATGCCCGGGACGCCCACCCTGGAGATCCGGGGCCTCACCGTGACCGACGGCGCCACGACCGCCGTGCACGCCCACGCGTGGTCCGGGCGCTGGTCCGCGGCGCGCTGCGGGCGCTGGATCCCAGCGTGGATCAGGTGACCTGATCGAAGACTGGCCGCCCTCACCAGCGTTGGCGAGGGCGGGGAGACGTGGATCAGGTCACCTGATCCACGCTGCGCGCGCCGGGGCTCAGGAGGGGGCGGGGACGCTCGGCATGAGGCTGTCCAGGTCCAGGACGCGGACGTGGATCACGTTGCGCTGCTGGAGGGCCGCCCGCAGGGCGCGGTGCAGGCCGTCTTCCAGGAACAGCTCCCGGTGCCACTGCACGGCGTGCGGGAACAGGTCGCCGTAGAAGGTCGAGTCGTCGGCCAGCAGGGCGTCGAGCTCGAGGGTCCGCTTGGTGGTGACCAGGGTGTCCAGCCGGATCTGCCGGGGCGGGATCATCGCCCAGTCCCGGGTGGAGAAGCCGTGGTCGGGGTAGGGCCGACCGTCGCGCACCGCCTTGAAGATCAGTGCCCGACTCCCCTCGATGCGGCTCCGTGACCCGGAGCACCCGACCGCCGACCACCCTAGTGCCGGCCCCTGCCCGGTGCCGGGGAGCACCTCGGGGTGCACCGGCGGTGTCCTCGTCCGGTCGTATGCTGAGCGCTGGCACTCAACGACGGTGAGTGCCAGTCCGTGGGATGGGGAGGTGCTCGGCGTGGCGCACGACGAACGCCGCCTGCAGGTCCTGCGGGCGATCGTGCAGGACTACGTGTCGACCAACGACCCGGTGGGCTCCAAGGCCCTCGCGGCGCGGTACGACCTGGGTGTCTCCTCGGCCACGATCCGCAACGACATGGCCGTGCTGGAGGAGGAGGGGTACATCACCCAGCCGCACACCAGCGCCGGGCGGGTGCCCACCGACAAGGGCTACCGGTTCTTCGTCGACCGGCTCTCGGCGGTCAAGCCGCTGTCGGCGGCGGAGAAGCGGGCGATCGAGCGGTTCCTGGACGGTGCGCTGGACCTCGACGACGTGCTGGGCCGCACGGTCCGGTTGCTGGCCCAGCTCACCCGCAACGTCGCGGTGATCCAGTACCCGACGCTGGCCCGCTCCGCCGTCCGGCACCTGGAGGTCGTGCAGCTGGCCAGCACCCGGCTGCTGGTGGTGTTGATCACCGACACCGGCCGGGTGGAGCAGCGGGCGATCGAGGTGCCGCCGGTGCTGGACGCCCCGACCGGGTCCGACCCGGTCGCCGAGCTGCGCACGCTGCTCAACGGCGCGTTCGTCGGGGCCAAGCTCGCCGAGGCCTCGCTGAAGGTCGCCGACCTGCTCGACACCGCCCCGCCGCACCTGCGCGGGCTGGTCGCGGCGGTCAGTGCCACCCTGGTGGAGACCCTCGTCGAACCGGGCGAGGACCGGCTCCTGGTGGGGGGCACGGCGAACCTCGCCCGCGGGGGTGCGCTGGACTTCCCGGGCAGCCTGCGCCCGCTGCTCGAGGCACTGGAGGAGCAGGTCGTCGTCCTCCGGTTGATGGGCGAGGTGGCGCCGAGCACGGTGCTGGTGAGCATCGGCGAGGAGAACGAGCACGAGGGGCTGACGGGCGCATCCGTGGTCTCGGTGGGCTACGGGTCGGTCGGTGGCACCGGCGACCTGGCGCTCGGCGGGCTGGGGATCGTCGGGCCCACCCGGATGGACTACCCGGGGAACATGGCCGCGGTACGAGCCGTGGCCCGCTACGTCGGCCAACTGCTGGCCGAGAGCTGAGGACGAA
>JAOPVM010000289.1 GCA_025966215.1 Klenkia sp. | reverse complement strand
GAGCCCGCCAGCACCGGGGCGTCCTGCTCCACGTAGCCGATCCGGGCGCGCAGTGCGGCCCGCGGCAGCTCCCGGACGTCGGTCCCGGCCCAGCGGAGGACGCCGCCGGAGGGTGGGTAGAAGCCCTCGACCAGGGCCATCACGGTGGACTTGCCGGCGCCCGACGGCCCCACCAGCGCCGTCCGGGTGCCGGCCGGGACGGCGAAGGACACCGCGGACAGCACCCGGGTGCCGTCCGGGTAGCCGAAGTCGACGTCCCGGAGCTCGAGCAGCGGGACCGGGTCACCGGTCACCGGCAGCCGCGGGGACGTGGTGGTGCCGGGCCGCTCGGCGACGTCGTCCCGCTCGGGGGTCAGCGACAGCACCTCCTGCACCCGGGCCAGCGCACCGAGCCCGGTCTGCAGCTCGGTGTAGGCCCGGATGACCTGACCCAGCGGCATGACCAGCAGGAACAGGTACAGGATGAAGGCGACCAGGTCGGCGACCTCGATCGCGCCGGTGGCCACCCGGTAGCCGCCCAGCCCGAGAACCGCCAGGAACGCGCCCTGCACGGCGATGCCGCTGGCCGGGGACACCAGTGCCTGCAGGCGGGCGACGGCGACGCCGGCGGTGAACGCCTTCTCCGCCGCGGACCCCACGGTGGCCACCTCACGGCCGGTGGCGCCGCTGGCCCGGATGGTGCGCACCGCCGACAGCGACCGCTCCACCGCGGCGCTCATCGCCCCGACCTGCTCCTGGGCCTGCCGGGACAGCACCCGCACCCGGCGGGCGGCCGCGATGGCGACCCCCACGCCGATGCCGACGCTGGCCAGCGTGACCAGCAGCAACAGGCCGTCGACCAGCGCCATCGCGATCAGCGCGCCGGTGCCGACCACCAGCGAGCCGCCGATCTCCACGACGCCGCTGGTCACCGCCGAGCGCAGCAGGGTGGTGTCCGAGCCGACCCGGCTCATCAGGTCCCCGGTGCGGCGCCGGTCGTACTCGGCGACCGGGAGCCGCAGCAACCGGTCGGCCAGCGTCCGGCGGGTGGTGAGGACGACCCCCTCGGCGGTGCGCTGGAGCAGGTACTGCTGGCCGGCGCCGAGCACCGCGGCCGCGACCAGGACCACCACCAGGGTGGCCACCACCGGCAGCAGCGGCGTCCGTGCCCCGACCGCGGTGATCACCCGGGAGACCAGCAGCGGCTGGGTGAGCGCAGCCGCTGCCGAGACCAGGGACAGCAGGGCCGCCGCGATCAGCGCCCGGCGGTGCGGGCGCAGCAGCGGGAGCAGCTCGCGCAGCCCCGCGGTGGGTGACTCGGGCGGGTCGGTGCTGGTCAGCGCGGGCTCAGTACGCGCTGGCCAGCGCGGCGGTGACCGCGGCCAGGATCCGAGCGTGGTGCTGGATGAGCAGGGGCCGGTTGCCGTCGGGGCGCACGGCTGCCACGAAGCCCTCGGCGGACCACAGCTCGTCGCCGTCGTCGGACCCGAGCAGCGCCTGCCGGACCACCGGGTCCTCCACCAGCCGGCGCACCTGCGGGCCGTCCTCGGGCGCCAGCAGCACCCAGCGCTGGTCGAACTCGGGGTCACCGCTGGGGATCTGCACCTGACCACCGGTGCCGTGCCGCCAGAACCGGGCCGGGGTCAGCCGGAAGGCCGGGGCCCCGCCGAGCACCGGTGCCGCGGTGACCGCGTGGGTGGCCAGCCAGGTCCGGCCGACCGGGCTGACGATGTCGTAGGCGACCAGGTCCAGGCCGGCTTCCCGGCCGCGCAGCACGTTGCTGGGCACCTCGTCCTTGCCCGGACGGACCGGGGCGGTGCGGGTCAGCGCGACGATCGCGGCGTCCTCGGGGCCGGTGCCGTCGCTGGGCGTCCAGCCGTGGGCGGCGCCCCAGGCCTGGGTGTCCATCCAGGTCCCGCCTTCGCGGGGCCGGTAGACCTCCTCCAGCGCGGTGGGCTTGCGCGGCGGGCGGTTGCGGCCGCCACCGAAGAGCCCACCGAACAGGCCACCGCGCCGGGGCTCCTCCTGGACGGGGGGCTGCTGCTGGTCCCACGGGTCGGCCTGCGGCTGGTCCCAGGCGGCGGGCTGCTGCTGCGGCGGGGGCGGGCCGGCGTCCCAGTCCGGCTCGGGCGGCGGGGTCTGCGCGGGCGGGGTCGGGGGCTGCTGGGGGCGCGCGGGCTCGGCCGGGGGCAGCGACCAACCGGGCGGCTCCCAGGCCCGGGACTGGTCGCCGTCGGCCGGCTGGTCCTCGGGTCGGTCGGAACCGTCGCGGGGGGTCGTCATCGCTGCTCGCTCTCCTGGGTCGGTGCTGGGGGTCGTGTCGGGGGTGCCGGCTCAGCCGTAGGTGTCGCGCGGGCCGCGGCCGCGCACGGTCCGCGGGCCCTTCTTCCAGCTGGGCGCCGTCGGACCGACAACGCGCAACCGGGTCACGACGTCCCCACCGACGCCGCCGCCCAACCCCCCGTGCAGCTTGGCCAGGATGGTCGGGGCCATCATCCGCAGCTGGGTGGCCCAGGCGGTGGACTCCGCGACCACCGTCAGCTCGCCCTCGCTCAGCGACTGCGGGCTGCAGTGCGCGGCGATGTCGTCCCCGACCAGGGCGTCCCACCGGCCGAAGACCGAGCCGACCTTCGTCCGCTCGCTCCAGTCCTGGTGGCTGACCAGCGAGTCGACCAGTGCGCCCAGCGTCTGCGGG
>JAOPVM010000288.1 GCA_025966215.1 Klenkia sp. | reverse complement strand
ATCCCGGCGCCGCTCGCCGCGCTGGTGGACGCGGTCGTGGAGGTCCCGGCGCTGCGGCACCGGCCCGAGGACGTCGGGCCGCTGGCCCGCTCCTTCGCCCGCGAGCACCGGCACCGCGACGTGGGCTTCACCCCGCGGGCGCTGAAGGCCCTGGCCGCGCACAGCTGGCCGGAGAACGTCCGCGAGCTGCGCCAGGTCGTGCGGGAGGCCTCCTCGCGCACCGACGTGGTCGACGTCGGCCACCTGCGGCCCGAGGTGCTCAGCTCGGGGTCCCGCTCGCTCACCCGGCTGGAGCAGCTCGAGCGCGACGAGATCCTGCGCTGCCTGACCGTGCCCGGGGCCACCGTGGTGGGTGCGGCCGGGGAGCTCGGGCTCTCCCGGGCCACGCTCTACCGCAAGATCAGCCAGTACGGCCTGCGGGTCCCGGGCCGCGACTGACCCGGGGCAGCCGCAGCGCGGCCACCAGCCCGGCGGCCAGCACCAGGGCGGTGACGCCGAACGCGACCTGGAAGGAGAACCGGTCGGTCAGCCAACCGGCGGCGAGCGGGCCGAGGATGCCGCCCAGGTCCGAGGCCATCTGGAACACCGCCACCACCCGACCGCCCCGGGCCGGGCTCACGTCACCGACCAGCGCGGCCGGGGTGCTGGCCAGCAGGGAGGCGGCCAGCCCGAACACCGCCATCGAGCCCAGGAAGACCACGGTCGAGGGCGGCCCGGCCAGCAGCGCCACCGAGCCGGTGGCCAACGCGGCACCGGTCACCAGCGAGGGACGTCGTCCCCACCCGTCGACCAGCCGCCCCGACCGCAGCAGCCCGAGCGCCTGCGCCAGCGACCCGACGAGCAGTCCGGCGCCGGCCCAGGCCACGGTGCGGCCGAGCTCCTCGGTGACGTACAGCGGGACGAGCGAGTTGCGGACGCCGAAGAGCATCCAGCCGACCCCGAGGTTGGCCACCAGCGCGGCGACGTAGGCCCGGGTGCGGAACGCCGCGGCCAGGCTCAGCACCTCCGGCGCCGGCCCGTCCGGGACGTCGACCACCAGGACGGTCCGGGGGGACCGCAGCAGCACCATCGCGACCGCACCGGCGACGAGCAGGAAGGCCGCGTAGAGGAAGAACGGCAGCCGGGGGGACAGCTCGGCCAACAGCCCGCCGGCCGCGGGGCCGGCGATCCCGCCGAGGATGAAGCCGCCCTGGAAGACCGACGCCGCCCGGCCGCGGTGCTGGGCCGGGGCGACCCGCAGCAGCAGGGACAGCGCCGCGACGGTGAACATCGCGCTGCCCACCCCACCGGCCGAGCGCAGCACCAGGAACCAGCCGAAGGACGGCGCCAGACCCGCGGCGCCGGTGGCCAGCGCGACGATCGCCAGCCCGACCGCCAGCACCAGCCGCTCGCCGAACCGCTCGACCAGGGCACCGCCGCCGAACGCCGACACGAACCGGAAGAAGGCGAACGAGCTGATCGCCAGCCCGACCGCCGTCGTCCCCACCCCGAAGGAACGGGCGTACAGCGGGATGGCCGGGGCGACGATGCCGAACCCCAGGGCGACGACGAAGGCGACGACGGCGAGGACCCGGACCTCCCGGGGGAGGTCCCCCCGGGCAGGTGGTGGCACGGCGGCGATGGTCGCACCGGGCCCTCAGCTCTGCTGCAACCGGTCCCGGCGGACGGCGACGGCGGGTCGGCGGGGGTCACCCGGGGGCAGCAGCTCCAGCAGCCGCTCGTGCACGGCGAGGTCCTCGGCGCCGACCGGGCAGCCGGCGAGGCGGTGCAGCAGGTCGGCGTCGTCGGTCTCCAGCACCGCCCGGCGCAGCCCCGCGGCGAGCTCGTCGCGCAGCTCGCGCACCAGCGGCGCCTCCGAGCGGGGGAGCAGCAGCCCCGGGGAGGCGGCCAGGGCCTCGGTGATCCGGCCCCCGGCCAGTGCCCGCCGGGCGGTGACGACGTCGCTGTCGACCGCGGCCGACACCCGGTAGGGCCGGGTGAGCAGCAGGTCGGCGCCGATCAGCGCGCGCAGCCGGTGCACCTCGCCGCGCACGGTGGTCTGGTTGCCCTCGTCGCCGTAGAGCAGGTGCGCCAGCTGGCCGCCGGTGAGCCCGTCGGGGTGCACGACCAGCGCGGTGAGCACCTCGGCCGGGCGCAGGGTCAGCGCCAGCGGGCGGCCGTCCAGGGTGGCCCGGGGCGGGCCGCCACCGAGGAAGCGCAGGGTGAGCACGGGGGTGTCCGGCGGGGTGGGGGTGCGGCGTGGCGACCCCGGCGAGCGCAGCAGCCAGCCCTCCTCGAGCTGCTCGACCACCACCTCGGAGCCGTCGTCGAGCAGCAGCCGGTCGGCGAGCCGGCCGTCCCGGATCGGCACGCGCTCGGGCCACCAGCCGTAGGGGTTCCCGGCGAGCAACCGGCCGGTGCGGGTGACCAGCGCTCCGGCGGCCGGGCCCAGCCGGGTCAGGTGCGCCATGTTCTCCATCCGCAGCCGCTCGTCGGCGATCGCCATCCTGACCCGCAGGTGGTGCTCGGCGAGCTGCGCGGTGGCCGTGACCAGCTGCACCAGGGCGGGGTGGACGGTGTGCAGCGGACCGCTGACGTCCACGGCACCCAGCACCGCGCCGGTGTCCGGGTCGTGCACGGGGGCGGCCACGCAGGTCCACGAGTGGTAGGTGCGCACCAGGTGCTCGGCGGAGTGGATCTGCACCGGGCGGCCGACCGCCAGCGCGGTGCCCATCGCGTTGGTGCCGATGGCCTGCTCGCTCCAGTTGGTGCCCGGGAAGAGCCCCACGTCGTCGGCGGTCACCAGCAGCTTCGCCGCCCCGTCGCGCCACAGCACGTTGCCCGCCCCGTCGGTCACCAGCATCACGTGCATGGCCTCGTCGGCGATGCTGGCCAGCGTGCTGCGCAGCAGCGGCAGCACCTCGGCCAGCGGGTGGGCCTCCCGCGCGGCGTCGAGCTGGGTCCGGTCGAAGACCACCGGCGGGACGCGGCGTTCGGGGTCGACGTGCGCGGCCAGGCTGCGCTGCCAGGACGCCGACACCACCGGCCGCGGCCGGGGCCCCCGCGGGTCCTCGGACAGCACCCGGTCGAAGACGCCGTCGAGCACCTTGGCGTGCGCGACGGGGTCGTCGTCCGGCCGTGGGGAGCGCTCGGGTCGTGGGCCCACGTCCCACCCCCGGCCGGCTCGCCGCCGCCCACCGTTGGACGCCGTCGGGCGATCATCGACGCCGCGGCCACCGGCGACAAGGCCCCCGCCCGATCCTGCCGTCGAGCGCCTCTGTCGACCGGGGCCTGACGAGAAGGGCGCGTCGTCGGGTTCTGCAGGGGTCAGGCGGGGAGGGCGGCGACGGCGGCCTCGGCCACCTGCACGTCCTGCGCGACGGACCCGGCGCTGACGCCGACCGCACCGACGAGGACGCCGTCCCGGGTGAGCGGGATGCCGCCGCCGAAGGTGACCAGCCCGCCCGAGCTCGCGCCCAGGCCGAAGAGCTCGGCGCCGGGCTGCACCAGCGGGGTGAGCGCACCGGTGGGGGCGGCCATCAGCACCGAGGTGACGGCCTTGCGGGTGGAGATGTCGATGCTGGCCTTGATCGCGCCGTCCATCCGGGCGAAGGCGACCAGGTGGCCGCCGTCGTCGACGACGGCGATGTTCATCGGCTGGCCGATCGCGTCGGCCTCGGCGATGCCGGCGTCGAGCACGGCGCGGGCGGCGGCATGGGTCAGGGATGCGCTCATGGCGGGCATCACACCCCGTCCCCGGTCGGTCCGCCAGCCCCCACGCCCGGGCAACGAACGTGCAACGTGTCGGCGGTCACACTGCCCGCGAGCCAGGTCCGTCGACCCCAGGAGCAGCCCCGTGAGCACGCCGAGATGACCGCCGCACCCCTCACCGCCGCCGACTACCCGCTGTCGATCAACCACCCCGAGCTGCTGAGGACCCCCACCGGCAAGCCGGTCACCGCGCTGACCATGGACGCCGTCGTCTCCGGCGAGCTGACCGCCGAGGACCTGCGGATCGCCCCGGAGACCCTGGAGCTGCAGGCCCAGCTCGCCGAGTCCGCCGGCCGTCCGCAGCTGGCCGCCAACTTCCGGCGGGCCGCGGAGATGACCGCGATCCCCGACGCCGAGGTGCTCACGATGTACAACGCGCTGCGCCCGCGCGCCTCCACCGAGGCCCAGCTGCTGGCCATGGCCGACCGGTTGGAGACCACCTACGCCGCCCCGGTGAACGCCGCGCTGGTGCGCGAGGCCGCCGAGGTCTACGGCCGCCGCCGGCTGCTGGCCGACGACGACGCCGACCAGTCGGCCCCCGACAGCGCCGTGACCCCGGCCGTCGCCGTCGACGAGGAGACCCGAGCATGACCGCCGTCCAGCCCCGCAACGCCACCGGGAGCCGGCAGTCGCTGCGCACCGAGGTGCTCGAGGAGCGCCCGGTCAACCTCGACGGGTTCGTCGAGGAGTGGCCCGAGAAGGGCCTGGTGGCGATGGAGAGCGACTTCGACCCGCAGCCCAGCGTGCGGGTCGAGGACGGCCGGGTCGTGGAGATGGACGGCCGGGAGCGCGCCGACTTCGACTTCATGGACAGCTTCATCGCCGACCACGCCCTCGACGTCGCGACCACCGAGGCCTCGGTGGCGCTGCCCTCGGGCCAGATCGCCCGGATGCTCAGCGACCCCGGCGTCAGCCGCTCCGACGTCCTCGCGGTCACCCGCGGACTCACCCCGGCCAAGGTGCTCGACGTCGTCAAGCTGATGAACGTCGTGGAGATCATGCAGGCGATGCAGAAGATGCGCGCCCGCCGCACCCCGGCCAACCAGGCGCACTCCACCAGCGCCCGGGACAACCCGCTGCAGGTCGCGGTGGACGCCGCCGAGGGCGCGCTGCGCGGCTTCGCCGAGCTGGAGACGACGCTGGGCGTGGTCCGCTACGCCCCGCTGGTGGCCATCGCCCTGCAGGTGGGCGGGCAGGTCGGCCGCGGTGGCGTGCTCACCCAGTGCGCGCTGGAGGAGGCCACCGAGCTCGACCTGGGCATGCGCGGCATCACCGCCTACGCCGAGACGATCTCCATCTACGGCACCGAGTCGGTGTTCGTGGACGGCGACGACACCCCGTGGTCCAAGACCTTCCTGGCCTCGGCCTACGCCTCCCGCGGGATCAAGATGCGCTTCACCTCGGGCACCGGGTCCGAGGTGCAGATGGGCAACGCCGAGGGCCGCTCGATGCTGTACCTGGAGATCCGCTGCATCCTGATGGCCAAGGGCGCCGGTGTGCAGGGGCTGCAGAACGGCTCGATCAGCTGCATCGGGGTGCCGGGGGCGGTGCCCGGCGGGATCCGCGCGGTGGCCGCGGAGAACCTGGTCGCCTCGATGATGGACCTGGAGTGCGCGTCGGGGAACGACCAGTCGTTCTCCCACTCGGCGATGCGCCGCACCGCCCGGATGCTGCCGCAGCTGCTGCCCGGCACCGACTTCGTCTGCTCGGGCTACTCCGCGGTCCCCAACCAGGACAACATGTTCGCCGGCTCGAACTTCGACACCGACGACTACGACGACTGGAACACCATCCAGCGCGACCTCCAGGTCGACGGGGGCCTGCGGCACGTGCGGGAGCCGGAGATCCTCGCCGTCCGGACGAAGGCGGCCCGGGCGCTGCAGGCGCTGTTCGCCCAGCTGGACCTCCCGGCGATCACCGACGCCGAGGTGGAGGCCGCGACCTACGCCAACAGCTCCAACGACTACCCCTTCCGCGACGTGCTGGCCGACCTCACCGGCGCCCAGGCCGTGATGGACCGGGGGATCACCGGGCTGGACCTGGTGCGCGGACTGGAGGCCGCCGGCTTCCACGACGTCGCCGAGAACCTGCTGTCGGTGCTCCGCCAGCGGGTGTCGGGGGACCTGCTGCAGACCTCGGCGATCCTCACCGCGGACTTCGTGCCGCTGTCGGCGATCAACGACGCCAACGACTACGCCGGACCGGGCACCGGCTACCGGCTGGAGGGCGAACGCTGGGAGCAGCTCAAGCAGCTGCGCCACGTCACCTCCGCGACCAACCCCGAGACCGAGGTGCGCTGACCGTGACATCGCTCGAGATCCCGCAGCGCACGCTCACCCTGACCGAGACCGGCCCGGCCCGGCGGGGCACCCGGCCCGACGAGGTGGTCATCGCCGTCTCCCCGGCCTTCGGGGGCACCTTCACCCAGACCATCGTCGGGGTCCCGCACGCCGAGGTGCTGCGCCAGCTGATGGCCGGCATCGAGGAGCAGGGCGTCGGAGTGCGGATCGTGCGGGTGTGGGCGACCGCCGACCTCGCCGCCATCTCGCACGCCGCGGCCAGGCTGTCCGGCTCGGGCATCTCGGTCGGCCTGCTGTCCCGCGGGACGACGATGATCCACCAGAAGGACCTGGCCCGGCTGTCCAACCTGGAGCTCTTCCCGCAGTCCCCGCTGCTGGACGCCGACGTCTTCCGGGCGATCGGTTCCAACGCCGCGCAGTACGCCAAGGGGGAGTCGCCCCAGCCGGTGCCCACCCGCAACGACCAGATGGCCCGCCCCCGCTGGCAGGCCAAGGCCGCGCTGCTGCACCTGAAGGAGTTCGAGTGCATCCGGGACGGCGCCGGCCCGGTGGAGCTGGAGGCCACCATCGAGCGCGTCGCGGGGTGAGCGGCGGCGACCGCCTGGTCGTCGGCGTCGACATCGGCAACAGCACCACCGAGGCGTGCCTGGCGGTGCTGGCTGCCGATGGCGACGTGCGGTGGCTGGGCACCGCACTGACCCGCACCACCGGCGTGAAGGGCACCCCGGCCTCCACCGAGGGCGCCCTGACGGCGGTGCGCCGGGCACTGGCCGACGGGGGACGGCGGGCCGAGGAACTCGACGTGGTGCTGCTCAACGAGGCCACCCCGGTGATCAGCGGGCTGGCGATGGAGACGATCACCGAGACCGTCATCACCGAGTCCACGATGATCGGGCACGACCCGGCCACCCCCGGCGGCGTCGGGCTCGGGGTGGGCGTCACGGTGTCGGTGGCCGACCTCGGTGAGCACCCGGGTGACGA
Organism: Klenkia sp.; assembly: GCA_025966215.1. Taxonomy (GTDB): domain Bacteria; phylum Actinomycetota; class Actinomycetes; order Mycobacteriales; family Geodermatophilaceae; genus Klenkia. The sequence goes on along the minus strand of JAOPVM010000288.1, from coordinate 2,283 downwards.
GCCGGCGGTCGTCGTCGTCCCGCGGGGCTGGGACTTCGACGACGTCGCGGCTGCACTGAACGCCGCGGTCGCCCGCGGGGTGCCGGTGGTCGCGGCCGTGCTCGCCGGGGACGACGCCGTGCTGGTCAGCAACCGGCTGACCCAGCAGATGCCGGTGGTCGACGAGGTGTCCGCGGTGGAGAAGGTGCCCCTCGGGATGCGCGCCGCCGTCGAGGTGGCCGGCCCGGGCCGGACCATCCGGACGCTCTCCAACACGTACGGCATCGCGACGGTGTTCGACCTGGACCCCGACCAGACCCGGCAGGTGTCGCCGGTGGCACGGGCGCTGACCGGCAACCGGTCGGCCGTCGTCGTCCGCACGCCGGCGGGGGACGTCACCGACCGGCGGATCCCGGTCGGCGTGCTGGAGCTGCGCGGGGCCGGGCGCACGGTGACGGTCGACGTGGACGCCGGCGCCGAGGCGATCATGGCCGCGCTGGCCCGGGTGCAGCCGCTGGAGGACGCGCACGGTGAACCCGGCACGCACGTGGGCGGGATGCTCGCCGCGGTCCGGGACACCATGGCCGACACCCTCGGGGGCGCGGACCCCGGCGACATCGCGATCAGGGACGTGCTGGCCGTGGACACCTTCGTGCCGGCCGAGGTGCGTGGTGGGCTCGCCGGGGAGATCGCGCTGGAGAACGCCGTCGGGCTGGCCGCCATGGTGCGCACCAGCCGCAGCCGGATGCAGGCCGTCGCCGACCGGGTCGCCGAGTCGCTGACGACCGCCACCGAGATCGGCGGGGTGGAGGGCGAGATGGCCGCGCTCGGGGCGCTGACCACCCCGGGCGTGCAGGCGCCGGTCGTGGTCGTCGACCTCGGGGGTGGGTCGACCGACGCGGCGCTGCTCACCGCCGACGGCACCTCGACCGCGGTGCACGTGGCCGGGGCCGGTGAGCTGGTCACCAAGCTGATCGACGCCGAGCTGGCGCTGGAGGACCGGGAGGTCGCCGAGCTGGTCAAGCGCTGGCCGCTGGCGAAGGTGGAGAGCTTCTTCCACGTGCGGCACGAGGACGGCACCGTGCAGTTCTTCGACGAGCCGCTGCCCGCGCACGTGTTCGCCCGGGTGGTCGTGCTGACCGCGGAGGGCCCGGTGCCGATCGGCACGCGGCACGGCCTGGACCACGTGCGCCGGGTGCGGCGGGAGGCCAAGCGGCGGGTGTTCGTGGTGAACACGCTGCGGGCGTTGCGCCAGGTCGCCCCGGGTGGCGAGCTGCGGCGGCTGGACTTCGTCGTCCTGCTGGGCGGGTCGGCGCTGGACTTCGAGATCCCCGACCAGATCGCCGACGCCCTCGCCGGGCACGGCGTGGTCTGCGGGACCGGCAACGTGCTCGGTGACCAGGGGCCGCGCAACGCCGTCGCCACCGGGCTGGTCGCGGCGTTCGCCGGGGGAGCGGGGTGAGGGACGAGCCGGTCGAGAGGCCGTCGGTGGTGCTGCACCACGCGCCGGACGCCGCGCCCGCGGTGCTCCGGGAGATCGCCGCCGGCGCGGAGGAGGAGGGCGTCCCGTTGCGGGTCGTGGCCGCGGCGGGCGGCGGGGCGGTCGCTCTGGCAGCTGCCGCCGCGCAGGCGTCCCGGCTGTCGGTCGGGGTCGGCGTCACCGCGGCCGCCGTGGTCGTGCACCACGCACAGCTGCCCGCGGACCGACCCGCCCTGCAGGTCGCCGCCGGTGGCGACCGCGTCGACTGGCGCCGCGCCGGACGGGTCGCCGCCCGCGTCGTGACCGGTCTGCCCCTGGTCTGACGACGGACACCCGACTCGGGGGACCCCGGCGCGACACCCACGTCCTCCGCGTCGCCCCGGGCCCGGGACCCGCCTCCCGGGGTCGACGCGGGTCAGGCGAGGGCGAGGGTCAGGGAGAGGACGGCGCGGGGGTCCTCGAGCTGGTCGCCGAACAGGTCGCGGAGCTGGCCCATGCGGTAGCGGACGGTCTGCGGGTGCACGAAGAGCTCGGCGGCGACGGCCTCGCGGCGGCCGTGGTGCAGCAGCCAGGAGCGCAGCGTCTCGGTGAGCTTGTCCCGGGTGCCCTCGGGCAGGTCGGCCAGCGGGCTGAGCACCTGCGCGCGCAGGTCGGCCAGGGCGGTCTCGTCGGCGCGCAGCACCAGCTCGGGGAGCACGGCCTCGGTGTCCAGCGGGGCCGCGTCGGGGCGGGGCAGCTGCAGCTCGGCCACCCGGGCGGCGCGGGCGTAAGAGGCGGCGACGTCCCACCACGGCCGGGCCGGGCCGAGCACCGCCTCCCGGCCG
>JAOPVM010000279.1 GCA_025966215.1 Klenkia sp. | reverse complement strand
CTCGGCCTTCCGCGCCCAGGTCGCCGCGCTCGGGGTCGGGACCACGTTGCTGGTGGACACCTACGACACGATGCAGGGCATCCGGACGGCGATCGAGGTGGCCGGCACCGGGCTCGGCGCGGTCCGGCTGGACTCCGGTGACCTGGGCACGCTGGCCGTGCAGGCCCGCCAGCTGCTGGACTCCCTCGGCGCGCACGACACCCGGGTGACCGTGACCAGCGACCTGGACGAGTTCTCCATCGCCGCCCTCGCCGTGGCACCGGTCGACGGGTACGGCGTCGGCACGTCACTGGTCACCGGCTCGGGCGCCCCGACGGTCGGCATGGTCTACAAGCTCGTCGAACGGGACGGCGTCCCGGTCGCGAAGAACTCCGAGGGCAAGCGCTCCGTCGGTGGCCGCAAGTCCGCGGTGCGCCGGCACGACGCCGGCGGGACGGCGACCGCCGAGGTGGTCAGCCCGCACCCGATCGAGCCCCGGGACGGCGACCGCGACCTGCTGGTGCCCCTGGTGCGTGGCGGCGTGCCGGTGTCGGACGCCTCCCCCGCGCTGGCGCTGCGGACCGCCCGGGAGCACCATGCCCGGGTCCGGGAGGCGCTGCCCACCGAGGCCTGGTCGCTGTCCCGCGGCGAGCCCGCCCTGGACACCCTGTCGGCGTGACCGGGCAGGATGGCGGCATGTCCCGAGCGCTGATCGTCGTCGACGTGCAGAACGACTTCTGCGAGGGCGGCAGTCTGGCCGTCGCCGGGGGTGCCGCCGTCGCCGCGGGGATCACCGCGCACGCCGGTCAGGGCCTGGAGGCCGGGCAGTACGCACACGTCGTCGGCACCCGCGACCACCACGTCGACCCGGGCGCGCACTTCTCCGACACCCCGGACTTCCTGGACTCCTGGCCGCCGCACTGCGTCGTCGGCACCGACGGCGTGGAGCTGCACCCCGCGCTGGACCGTGGGCTGCTGCAGGCCGTCTTCGACAAGGGCGAGCACGCCGCCGCCTACTCCGGCTTCGAGGGCTCCGCCGACGGCACCGGCCTGGCCGACTGGCTGCGCGCCCACGGCGTCGACGCCGTGGACGTCGTCGGCATCGCCACCGACCACTGCGTGCGGGCCACCGCACTGGACGCCGTGGGCGCGGGGTTCGCCACCCGGGTGCTGCTGCCCCTCACCGTGGGCGTCGCCGAGGCCAGCACCGACGCCGCGCTGACCCAGCTGGTCGCCGCCGGTGTCGAGCTGTCCGGCGAGCGCCAGCGGTTCTGACCCTCAGGAGGCGTCGAGCACCTCGTCACGGGTGAAGCCGAGCACCTGCAGCACGGCGTCCAGGTAGGGCTGGTTGAGCGCGGTGTGCGCCTGCTGGCGGACGAAGGGCTTGGCGTTGAACGCGATGCCCAACCCGGCGGTGGCGAGCATGTCCAGGTCGTTGGCACCGTCGCCCACCGCGACGGTCTGCTCCAGCGGGATGCCGTGCTCGGCGGCGAACCGGGCCAGCGCCCGGGCCTTGCCCGGGCGGTCGACGATCTCCCCCACCAGGCCGCCGGTGAGCAGCCCGTCGGCCACTTCCAGGGTGTTGGCCGCGGCGAAGTCCAGCCCGAGGGAGGCGGCCAGCGGGTCGGTGATCTGGGTGAACCCACCGGAGACGATCCCGCAGCGGAACCCCAGCCGCTGCAGGGTGCGGATCAGCGTGCGCGCCCCCGGGGTGAGCACCAGGTGCTCCCGGACCTCGTCGAGCACACCCACCGGCAGGCCCTCCAGGGCCGCGACCCGGGCCCGCAACGACTGCTCGAAGTCCAGCTCGCCGTTCATCGCCGCCGCGGTGATCCGGGCGACCTCGGCCGCCCGCCCGGCCCGGGCGGCGAGCTCGTCGATGACCTCACCGCGCACCAGGGTGGAGTCCACGTCCAGCACGATGAGCCGCTTGCTGCGCCGGGCCAGGCCCACCTGCTCCACGGCGACGTCGGCCCCGGTCGCGGCGGCGACGGCACCCAGGGCGGCCCGCAGCGGCCCGGCCTGGGCCCCGGAGACGGTGAGCTCGAAGCTGGTGACCGGGTAGTCCGAGAGCCGCCGGATCGCGTCGATGTTGCCGCCCACCTCGGCGATGGCCCGGGCGGCACCGCCCACGGCGTCCGGCGGCACCGGACGGCCCAGCACGATCACGTGGTGGCGCAGCACGCCGTCGTCGACCAGGCCGGTCGCACCGGCGGCGGGCTCGACGAGCACGTGCACCCCGGTCTGCGCGCCGACCTCGGCCGCCAGCGGTGCCAACCGCTCCACCAGGACCGCGTCGTCGACGCCGCCGTGCTCGTGCACGACCACCCCGAGGACGAGCTGGCCGTGCACCACGACCTGCTCGACGTCGACCACCTCGAGGGCAGGCACCGTCGCCAGGGCCGCGAACAGCCGGGCGGTCACGCCGGGACGGTCGGCGCCGGTGACGGTGAGCAACGCTCCGGCGTGGGGGACGTCGGTGGACTGGACGTCGGCGGGCTGGACGTCCTGCGCGGGGCCGGTCACGGCGGCCATGGTGCCCGACCCGTCGTAGCGGCCCCGCACACACCTGCCCCGCACGCGGGAACGCCCCGCCGGCCGGTGGCCTGCGGGGCGTTCTCGGTGGTGCGGTGACTCAGAACGGATCCGGGTCGTTGGCGCCCTGGCGGGCACCGGTCCCGTCGACCAGCTCGCTGGCGTAGGGCTCGTGCTTCTTGCCGGCGTGCGCCTCGGCCTCCAGCCGCTCCCGCAGGTGCGGGTAGTGCAGCTCGAACGCGGGGCGCTCGGAGCGGATCCGCGGGATCTCGAGGAAGTTGTGCCGCGGCGGCGGGGAGGACGTCGCCCACTCCAGGGAGTTGCCGTGGCCCCAGGGGTCGTCGCGCAGCGCCAGCTGCCCGTACTTCCAGGACTTCACCACGTTGTAGAGGAACGGGATGGTCGAGGCACCCAGCACGAAGGACCCCACCGTGGAGATCGTGTTCAGCGTGGTGAAGCCGTCACCGGGCAGGTAGTCGGCGTAGCGACGGGGCATGCCCTCGTTGCCCAGCCAGTGCTGCACCAGGAACGTGGCGTGGAAACCGATGAAGGTGAGCCAGAAGTGCAGCTTGCCCAGTCGCTCGTCCATCATCCGGCCGCACATCTTGGGGAACCAGAAGTAGATGCCGGCGTAGGCGGCGAACACCACCGTGCCGAAGACGACGTAGTGGAAGTGCGCCACCACGAAGTAGCTGTCGGACACGT
>JAOPVM010000261.1 GCA_025966215.1 Klenkia sp. | reverse complement strand
CGACGGCCAGGGCGGCGAACGCGCTGAGCTCGATGCCGAACCGGGGGAGCACGAAGTACAGCGCGAAGATCACGACCAGCAGCGGGATCGAGCGGAAGAACTCGATGAGCGTGGTGACCGGGATGCGCACGAAGCGGTGCTCGGAGAGCCGGCCGACGGCCAGCAGCACGCCCAGCAGCGTGGAGGCGACCATGGCGACCACCGCGACCTGCAGGGTGCGCACCAGGGCCTGTCCGAGCGCCTGGGGGACGCCCGAACCGGGGTCGAAGAGGATGGCCCAGCGGGCGGGGTCGAGCTGGCCGTTGCCGTTCAGGCGCAGCAGCACGATGCCGATCAGCCCGAGCACGACGAGGACGCCGATGACCGTGCCGATCCGGATGCGGGCCTTGGCCTTGGGGCCGGGGACGTCGAACAGGACCGGTGCGCTCATCGCAGGATCGCCACCCGTCGCTCGAGCCGGTTGACCGCGAAGGCCATCGGCAGCGTGATGATCATGTACCCGACGACCACGCCCAGGAGCACCAGGAGCAGGGCCCCGGCGTCGGCGTTGACCAGTCGGGGGAGGGTCGAGCTGAGCTCGGTGACCGAGAACCCGGCCGCGATCGAGGTGTTCTTCACCATCGCGATGAAGACGCTGCCCAGCGGCGGGACGACGGTGCGGAAGGCCTGGGGCAGCACGATCTCGCGCAGTGACTGGCCGAACGTCAGGCCCAGCGCTCGGGAGGCCTCGGCCTGGCCGGCGCTGACGCTGTTGATGCCCGAGCGGATGGCCTCGGCGACGAAGGCCGCGGTGTAGGTGCCGACCGCGATGACCGCACCGGGGAAGAAGCCCACCACGGTGTCGATCTGGGGCAGCCCGAAGATGACGAAGAAGAAGACCACCGTCAGCGGGGTGTTGCGCAACAGCTCCACGTAGAAGGTGGCCAGGCCGCGCAGCGGGGCGATCGGGCTCACTCGCATCGCAGCCAGCAGGGTGCCGAGCACCAGGGCCAGCACACCGGCCAGCAGGCTCATCGAGAGCGTGGTGAGGAAGGCCTTCAGGAGGACGTCGAAGTTGTCGGTGAAGAACTGCACAGCGCCTCCCTCCGGGAGTGTGGGGTGACAGCACCGGCCGGGGCGCGGGGCCCCGGCCGGTGCGTGTCAGTGGTACAGGTGGTGCTGGACGACGTCAGTAGCGGTCGACGGCCGGCGGCTCGGGAGCCTCGGTGCCGGTGATCTGGCCGGCGGTGGCGTCCCAGGCAGCGGCCCAGGAGCCGTCCTCGAAGGACGCCTCGAGGGTGTCGTTGATGAAGTTGCGGAACTCCGTGTCACCCAGCTCCAGGCCGATGCCGTAGGGCTCCTCGGTGAAGGGGTTGCCGACGAGCTCGAAGCCCTCGGGGTTGCCCGCGACCAGGCCGGTCAGGATGACGTTGTCGGTGGTGACAGCGTCGACCTGGCCGTTGGTGAGGGCGTCGGCGCACTTGGAGTAGACGTCGAAGAGCGTCAGCTGCGCCTCGGGGTAGTTCGTCCGGATGTTCTCCGCGGGGGTCGAGCCCTCCACCGAGCAGACGTTCAGACCGGCGAGGTCGTCGGGACCCTCGATGCCCTCGGGGTTGCCGGCGGCGACCATGATGTCCTGGCCGGCCTCGTAGTACGGCCCGGCGAAGTCGACGAGTTCCTTGCGCGTGTCGTTGATCGTGTAGGTCGCGATGACCAGGTCGACCTGACCGTTCTGGATGAAGGACTCGCGGTTGGCCGACACGGTCTCGACGAACTCGATGTCCTCGGGCGCGATGCCCAGCTGCGCGGCGATCAGCGTGCCGATCTGCACGTCGAAGCCCTCGGGGACGCCGCTGGGGTTCAGCAGGCCGAAGCCGGGCTGGTCGTACTTGGTGCCGATGGTGATCGTGCCGGCGTCGGCGAGCTCGGCCATGGTGGTGCCGGCCTCGAACTCGACGTCCTGCTCGACCTCGACGGTGGCGTCGGCGGCCTCCTCGGCCTGGTTGCCGGCCTCGCTGGAACAACCGGTCAGGACGACGCCGAAGGCGGCGGCCGCCGCGGCGTAGCGGGTGAGACGCATGGGTCCTCTTCTCGTGGGGGAGCGGGCGGTCAGTGGTTCAGGATCTTGGACAGGAAGTCCTTGGCCCGGTCGCTGCTCGGGGTGGTGAAGAAGGTCTCGGGGTCGCTGGACTCGACGATCCGCCCGCCGTCCATGAAGACGACCCGGTTGGCCGCCCGGCGGGCGAAGCCCATCTCGTGGGTGACGACGACCATCGTCATGCCGTCCTTCGCCAGCCCGACCATGACCTCGAGGACCTCGTTGATCATCTCGGGGTCGAGGGCGGAGGTGGGCTCGTCGAAGAGCATCACCTTGGGGTCCATGGCCAGGGCGCGGGCGATGGCCACGCGCTGCTGCTGACCACCGGAGAGCTGGGCGGGCACCTTGTCGGCCTGGTGGCCCACGCCGACCCGGTCCAGCAGCTCGCGGGCGCGCTTCTCGGCGTCGGCCTTGGACTGCTTGCGCACCTTGACCGGCCCGAGCATGACGTTCTCGAGGATCGTCTTGTGGGCGAACAGGTTGAAGCTCTGGAAGACCATGCCGACGTCACTGCGCAGCGCGGCCAGTTCCTTGCCCTCGGCCGGCAGCGGCGTGCCGTCGATGCTGATCTCGCCCTGCTCGATCGACTCGAGCCGGTTGATCGTGCGGCAGAGCGTGGACTTGCCCGACCCGGACGGGCCGATGACGACGACCACCTCGCCGCGGTCGATGGTCAGGTCGACGTCCTGCAGCACGTGCAGATCGCCGAACCACTTGTTGACACCGGAGAGACGGACGAGCGGTTCTCCGGTCCGGGCGCTGGTCACGGGAGAGGACACTAAGGCGGCCCCGGCACCGGTTACGAAGCCCCGCCATCACGAACCTGTAACGAAGCTGGGAACCGGGTGCGAGTTCCCGGTGCACGGGAGGCGTCCATCACGTGCCGGTCCGAACAGGATCGCGCCGTACCCTCGCTGACGTCATGACGAGCACCCAGACCCCCGTAGCGCCGCGCACCTACCGGGTGCGCACCTACGG
>JAOPVM010000205.1 GCA_025966215.1 Klenkia sp. | reverse complement strand
ACCTTCGACAGCGGCGGCATCTCGATCAAGCCCGCCGCCAAGATGGAGGACATGAAGAGCGACATGGCGGGTGCGGCCGCCGTGATCGCGACCGTCTGCCTCGTCGCCGAACTGGGGCTCGCCGTCGACGTCACGGCCACCGTGCCGATCGCGGAGAACCTGCCCTCGGGCTCGGCCTACCGTCCCGCGGACGTGGTCACATTCCGCAACGGCAAGAAGGCCGAGATCACCAACACCGACGCCGAGGGCCGCGTCGTCCTGGCCGATGCCATCGCCCGGGCCGCGGAGGACTCCCCCGACTTCCTGCTCGAGACCTCCACCCTCACCGGCGCGCAGACCGTCGCGCTCGGCGCCCGCACCTCCGGCGTGATGGGCAGCGACGACCTCCGCGACGCCGTCGTGGCCGCCAGCATCCGCTCCGGCGAGCCCATGTGGGCGATGCCGCTGCCCCCGGAGCTGCGCCGTGGGCTGGACTCCTCGGTCGCGGACTTCGTCAACGCCACCACCGACCGCCTCGGCGGGATGCTGGTGGGCGGGCACTTCCTGGCCGAGTTCGTCCCGGCCGGACTGCCCTGGGCGCACATCGACGTCGCCGGACCGGCCTACAACACCGGTTCGCCCTGGGGGTACACCACCAAGGGCGGCACCGGCGTCCCGGTACGCACCCTGCTGGCGACCATCGAGGCCCTGATCGCCTGAGCCCCGGCGGTGACCCGGCCCCCGGGCAGGGTCACCGCTTGTGCTCGCGGTTCCAGTCGCGCATCCGCTGCGGGTAACCGGTGACCTGCGCGTCGTACACCGGGACGGCCAGGTCCCTGCTCAGGCTGCGGGCGACGCCGGGGCCGTCGATCCGCCGACGCGTCCACTCCCCGTCGGCCGCGACCAGCACGATCGTGGTCTCGGTGACCGCGGTCCGCGGTTCGACGAAGCCCTCCACCCCACGGCGGGTGGCCACGAACTGCTCCAGGTGGGCCAGGTCCGCCGTGCCCGACGCCCGGTCCAGTGTCCGGTTGCGGTCGGCCGTCGGGCCCTGCCCGCTCCGCGGTCGCCCGCCCCGCAGCCTGTCCATGAGACCCACCGACGTGCTCCCTCCACGCAGCGCCGACCTGGCTCCCGCCATGGTCGTCGCGGACGCCGACACGGCACCCGGCCGGTCAACGGAGCAGGTCGATCGCCCGTTCCCCGCAGGTGGCAGGATGGGCACGCACAGGCCCGAAACCGGTCCGGCGAGCACGACCTGCCCGTCGCCGACCGAGCCGCCCAGCACCGAGGAGAACCCGTGAGCGCACCCGACCAGACCGCCGACCTCGTCATCCTCGGTGGTGGATCGGGTGGGTACGCCGCCGCCCTCCGGGGCGCCGAGCTCGGCCTGTCCGTCGTCCTCATCGAGAAGGACAAGGTGGGCGGCACCTGCCTGCACCGCGGCTGCATCCCCACCAAGGCGCTGCTGCACTCCGCCGAGGTCGCCGACAGCGCCCGGGAGGGCGAGCAGTTCGGCGTCAAGACCTCGCTGGCCGGCATCGACATGGACGGCGTCAACGCCTACAAGGCCGGCGTGACCGCCAAGCTCTACAAGGGCCTGCAGGGTCTGATCAAGAGCCGCAAGATCACCTACGTCGAGGGCGAGGGAAAGCTCGTCTCCCCCACCGCGGTCGCCGTCGGTGACACCACCTACGAGGGCGCGCACGTCCTGCTGGCCACCGGCTCCTACGCCCGCAGCCTGCCCGGCATCGAGATCGACGGCTCGAAGGTCATCACCAGCGACCAGGCCCTCGAGCTCGAGCGGGTCCCCGCCTCGGTGATCATCCTGGGCGGCGGCGTGATCGGCTGCGAGTTCGCCAGCGTCTGGAAGTCCTTCGGCGCCGACGTCACCATCATCGAGGGCCTCCCGCACCTGGTGCCGCTGGAGGACGAGTCCTCCTCCAAGCTGCTGGAGCGGGCCTACCGGCGCCGCAAGATCGACTTCTCGCTGGGCAGTCGGGTCTCGAAGGTCGCCACCACCGAGAACGGCGTCAGCGTCGAGCTGGAGAACGGCACGTCCTACGAGGCCGAGATCGTCCTGGTCGCCGTGGGTCGCGGCCCGGTCAGCCAGGGCCTGGGCTACGAGGAGGCCGGGGTCGCCATGGACCGCGGTTTCGTGCTCGTCGACGAGTACTGCCAGACCAACGTGCCCACCATCTCCGCGGTCGGCGACCTGATCCCCACCCTGCAGCTGGCCCACGTCGGCTTCGGCGAGGGCATCCTCGTGGCCGAGCGTCTCGCCGGCCTCCCGGTGGTCCCGATCGACTACGCCGGGGTGCCCCGCGTGACCTACTCCGAGCCCGAGGTCGCCTCGGTCGGTCTCACCGAGGCCCAGGCCAGGGAGAAGTACGGCGAGGTCGAGGCGCTCACCTACGACCTGGGTGGCAACGGCAAGAGCCAGATCCTCAAGACCGCCGGTGCGGTCAAGCTCGTCCGCGCCAAGGACGGCCCCGTCGTCGGCGTGCACATGGTCGGTGCCCGGGTCGGCGAGCTCGTGGCCGAGGCCCAGCTCATCTACAACTGGGAGGCCCTGCCCGACGAGGTCGCCTCCCTCATCCACCCGCACCCCACGCAGAGCGAGGCCATGGGCGAGGCACACATGGCCCTCGCCGGCAAGCCACTGCACTCGCACAGCTGACCAGCCCGACCCACCCCTGACCTGAGGAGAACTGCACTCGATGCCGACGTCCGTCACCATGCCCGCCCTGGGCGAGAGCGTCACCGAGGGCACCGTCACCCGCTGGCTCAAGCAGGAGGGTGACACCGTCGAGGTCGACGAGCCCCTCCTCGAGGTCTCGACCGACAAGGTCGACACCGAGATCCCCTCGCCCGCTGCCGGTGTGCTGACCAGGATCGTCGTCGCCGAGGACGAGACCGTCGAGGTCGGCGCGGAGCTGGCCGTCATCGGCGGTGCGGACGGTGGCTCGGCCCCTGCCGACGAGCCCACGGCCGAGGAACCCGCTGCCGAGGAGCCCGCTGCGGCTGCCCCGGCCCAGGAGCCCACTGCAGCCCCCGAGCCCGAGCCCGCCCCGGTCGCTCCCTCGGGTGACTCCGTCGGGTCCGGTGAGGGCACCCCGGTGACCATGCCGGCACTCGGGGAGAGCGTCACCGAGGGCACCGTCACCCGCTGGCTCAAGGCCGAGGGCGACACCGTCGAGGTCGACGAGCCCCTCCTCGAGGTCTCCACCGACAAGGTCGACACCGAGATCCCCTCACCCGCAGCCGGGGTGCTGACCAGGATCCTGGTCGCCGAGGACGAGACCGTCGACGTCGGCGCCGACCTCGCGATCATCGGCGGGTCGGGTGGCTCGTCGGAGTCCGCCCCGGCCGCCGAGCCCGAGCCCGCCGCCCCTGCCGAGCCCGCAGCTCCCGAGCAGCCCTCGGCCACCGACGCCTCGGGCACCAACGACTACAGCGGTCCCCCGGCCTCGGCCGAGACCACCCAGGCCGAGCCGGAGCCCGAGCCGGCTCCGGCGCCCAGCGCTCCGGCTGCGGTCGCGTCGCCGTCCGCCCCGACGCCGAACCCGGCACCCTCCGGTGACGGCGGCGGTGCGTACGTGACGCCGCTGGTCCGGCGCCTGGCCGCCGAGAACGGCGTGGACCTGTCCACGCTGACCGGCACCGGCGTCGGCGGGCGGATCCGCAAGCAGGACGTGCTCGAGGC
>JAOPVM010000188.1 GCA_025966215.1 Klenkia sp. | reverse complement strand
GTCCCGGTGCTGCCGGTCGTCGACACCACCGTGTCCGTGGCCGCCGACGGGTCGGTGACCACCGAGGTCGCCCGGGCCGCACTGCGCCGGGTGCAGACCCCGCAGGGCTTCGACCGGCAGGCCCTGGTCGCCGCCTACGCCGCGACGCACGGCAGTGCCGCGGAGTTCACCGACGACGCCTCCGTCGTCCGCGCCTGCGGGGTGCCGGTCACCACCGTGGACGGCGACGAGCGGGCCGCCAAGATCACCGTTCCGCACGACCTCCGTCTCGCCGAGCTCCAGGTGGCCGCCCCGTGACCCAGCCCGTCCTGCCCCGCGTGGGCACCGGCACCGACGTGCACCCGGTCCAGGCCGGCCGCACCTGCTGGCTGGCCGGCCTGGAGTGGCCCGGGGTGGACGGCTGCGCCGGGCACTCCGACGGCGACGTGGTGGCCCACGCCCTCACCGACGCGGTGCTGTCGGCCGCCGGTCTCGGTGACATCGGCGGGCTGCTGGGCACCGACGACCCGCGCTGGGCCGGGGCCCGGGGAGCCGACGTCCTGGTGCACGTGCGGGAGACCCTGGCCGCCGCCGGGTGGGCCGTCGGGAACGCCACCGTGCAGTTGATCGGCAACACCCCGACGGTCGGCCCGCGTCGCGCCGAGGCCGAGCGGGTGCTCACCGAGGCGCTCGGTGCGCCGGTCGGGCTGACCGCCACCACCACTGACGGGCTCGGGCTCACCGGTCGGGGCGAGGGCCGGGCGGCGATCGCCACCGCGCTCGTGGTCCGGACCGCTGGCGGGGCCTCCGTAGACTCCGCCCGGTGAGCCTCCGCCTGTACGACACGGCCGCGCGTGCCGTGCGTGCCTTCACGCCCCTGCGTGCCGGGCGGGCCTCCATGTACGTCTGCGGCCTCACCGTCCAGGGCCCGCCGCACATCGGGCACGTGCGCGCCGCGCTGGCCTTCGACGTGCTGCGCCGCTGGCTCACCCACGCCGGTCTCGACGTCACCTTCGTGCGCAACGTGACCGACGTCGACGACAAGATCCTGGCCAAGGCCGAGACCGCCGGCGTGGAGTGGTGGGACTGGGCCTACCGCAACGAGCTGGCCTGCACCCGGGCCTACGACCTGCTGGGCACGCTGCCACCCACCTACGAGCCGCGGGCCACCGGTCACGTGCCGGAGATGATCGAGATGATCGCCCGGTTGGTGGAGCGCGGGCACGCCTACCCGGCCGGCGGCGACGTGTACTTCGACGTCCGGTCCTGGCCGGCGTACGGCGAGCTGACCGGGCAGAAGGTCGAGGACCTGCAGCCCGCTGCCGACAGCGACACCGACGAGCTCAAGCGCGACCCCCGGGACTTCGCGTTGTGGAAGGCGCACAAGGCGACCGACCCGGAGACCGCGTCCTGGGACACCCCGTGGGGCCGCGGCCGACCGGGCTGGCACCTGGAGTGCTCGGCCATGGCGCACAAGTACCTGGGGCCTGCGTTCGACCTGCACGGCGGCGGGCTGGACCTGCGCTTCCCGCACCACGAGAACGAGCAGGCCCAGTCCCGTGCCGCCGGCGACCCGTTCACCCGGTACTGGCTGCACAACGGCTGGGTCACCCTGGGCGGGGAGAAGATGAGCAAGTCGATGGGCAACACCGCCCTGGTCGACGACGTCGTCACCCGGGTCCGGCCGGTCGAGCTGCGCTACTACCTCATCGCCCCGCACTACCGTTCCACGATCGAGTTCACCGAGGACGCCCTGGCCGAGGCCGGCCAGGCCTACCGCCGCCTCGAGTCCTTCGTCCGGCGGGCGGCCGAGCGGGTCGGCGCCGACGCCGGGGAGCCGGTGCTGGCAGCGGAGTTCACCGCAGCCCTGGACGACGACCTGGGCACTCCGGCCGCGGTGGCCGTCGTGCACGAGGCGGTCCGGGTCGGCAACACCGCGCTGGCCGACGGCGACGAGGCCGGGGTCGCCACGGCCCTGGGCTCGGTGCGGGCGATGCTCGCCGTCCTCGGGCTGGACCCGCTCGACCCGCACTGGGCCGGGTCCAGCGGCAGCGACCCCCGTCTCGCCGAGGTGACCGACGGCCTGGTCCGGCTCGCCCTCGACCAGCGCGCAGCGGCCCGCGCACGCAAGGACTTCGCGGCGGCCGACGCCGTCCGCGACCAGTTGACCACCCTCGGCGTCACCGTCGAGGACACCCCGTCCGGCCCCCGCTGGGAGCTCTCCCGGTGAGCCGGACGGCAGCAGCACGGAGAGAGGTGACCCGCTGATGGCGGGCAACAGCCAACGACGCGGACGGTCGGCAGGCGCCGGCAAGAAGACGGCCACCGGGGGCACCGGCGGGAAGAACCGCCGGTCCCTGGCCGGCCGGGGGGCCACCCCGAAGGCCGAGGACCGGCCCTACCACCCGGCACACAAGCGGGCCAAGCAGGTCCAGGTCCGTCGTGAGGGCCGGGCCCGCGTGCAGCGCCGCAACGAGGAGACCCCCGAGCTGCTGCTCGGCCGCAACCCCGTCGTGGAGGCGCTGCGCGCCAGGATCCCGGCGACCGCGCTGTACGTGGTCACCGGTGACACCAGCCGCGGCGGCACCGACGAGCGGATCGCCGAGGCCGTGCAGCTCTCGGCCGACCGCGGGCTGCCGCTGCTCGAGGTGGGCAAGGCCGAGTTCGACCGGATGAGCGACGGCGCGCTGCACCAGGGCATCGGGCTGATGGTCCCGCCCTACGAGTACGCGCACCCCGAGGACCTGCTCGACATCGCCCGGGACAGCCAGCGCCCGCCGCTGATCGTGGCCCTGGACGGGGTCACCGACCCTCGCAACCTGGGTGCCGTCGTCCGGTCGGCCACGGCGTTCGGCTCGCACGGGGTCGTCGTCCCGCAGCGCCGCGCGGTCGGGATGACCGCCTCGGCCTGGCGCACCAGCGCCGGCGCCGCGGCCCGCATCCGGGTGGCCCGGGCGGTCAACCTGGCCCGCGCGGTCCAGGGGTACCAGGAGGCCGGCCTGCAGACCGTCGGCCTGGCCGCCGACGGCGACATGAGCCTGCACGACTACGACGGCCTCGCCGACCCGATCGCGCTGGTCGTCGGTGCCGAGGGTGCTGGGCTCTCCCGGCTGGTGCGCGAGCGCTGCGACGTGGTGCTGAGCATCCCGATCACCAAGGACACCGAGTCGCTCAACGTCAGCGTCGCGGCCGGCATCGCGCTCTTCGCGGCGGCCTCCGCGCGGCGGTGACCCCCGGCACGGCGGCGCGACTGGACCTCGCGCCGCACCCGGAGGGCGGCTGGTTCCGACGCACCTGGACCGCTCCCGCGGGCGAGGACGGCCGCCCTCGGGCGACCGCGATCCTCTTCCTGCTGGCCGCGGGGGAGTCCTCGGCCTGGCACACCGTCGACGGCGACGAGCTGTGGTCGTGGCACGGCCCCGGCCGGCTGCGGCTGCAGGTCGGTGCGGACGTCGTCGAGCTCGGGCCGGGGCACGTCCAGGCGCTCGTGCCCGCCGGCGTGCGCCAGCGGGCCGAGCCGGTGGAGGACGAGGTGCTGGTCAGCTGCGTGGTGAGCCCCGGCTTCGAGTGGGCCGGGTTCTCCCTCGGCTGATCAGGCGGCGAGCCGCCGACCGTCCTCCGGGTGGAACAGGTGCTGCTCGCCGGGACGGACCGACAGGTCCACCGTCGAGCCCATGACCGGGGGCGTGCGGCCGTCGACCCGCACCACCATCTGCTGGGCCTCGCCGCCGTGCCGCACGGTGCCGTGCAGGTAGGCGTCGGCGCCGAGCTCCTCGACCAGCCGGACGTCGAGCTGCAGGCCGGTGGGGGAGCTGGACAGCTCGAAGGACTCCGGCCGGATGCCGATGGTGACCGTGTCGGTCACCCCGGTCAGTGCGGAGCGGGGCACCGGGACGGTCAGCCCGCCGACGGTGACGCCGTCGGCGGTGACCGGGGCGGTGAGGATGTTCATCGCCGGGGAGCCGATGAAGCCGGCGACGAACACGTTGGCCGGGGTGTCGTAGAGCTCGCGCGGGGTGGCCACCTGCTGCAGCAGCCCGTCCTTGAGCACGGCGACCCGGTGGCCCATGGTCATGGCCTCGGTCTGGTCGTGGGTGACGTAGAGCGTGGTGGTGTTCAGCTCGCGCTGCAGGTTCGCGATCTCCGAGCGGGTCTGCACGCGGAGCTTGGCGTCGAGGTTCGACAGCGGCTCGTCCATCAGGAACACCCGCGGCGAGCGGACGATCGCCCGGCCCATCGCGACCCGCTGCCGCTGGCCGCCGGACAGCGCCTTGGGCTTGCGGTCGAGGTAGGCGGTGAGGTCGAGCATCCCGGCGGCCTTGCTCACCCGGTCCTTGATCTCGGCCTTGGGGGTGCCGGCCAGCTTGAGCGCGAAGCCCATGTTCTCCCCGACGGTCATGTGCGGGTAGAGCGCGTAGTTCTGGAAGACCATGGCGATGTCGCGGTCCTTGGGGGCGGCGTCGGAGACGTCCCGACCGTCGATCCGGATCTCCCCGGCGTCGACGTCCTCCAGCCCGGCCAGCATCCGCAGTGCGGTGGACTTCCCCGAGCCGGACGGGCCGACGAGGACGAGGAACTCACCGTCGGCGACCTCGAGGTCCAGCGCGTCGACCGCGGGGGTGTCGGAGCCGGGGTAGATGCGGGATGCCTGCACGTAGGCGACCTGAGCCATGCCCGCGACAGTAACCGGCGTCACTCGGGGGCGCAGCGGGGTTTCCGTGCAGGTCAGCCCAGCAGTTGGGCCACCGTGTAGATGACCAGCCCGGCCAGACCGCCGACGACGGTGCCGTTGACCCGGATCCACTGCAGGTCGCGGCCGACCTGCAGCTCGATCCGCCGGCTGGTCTCCTCGGTGTCCCAGCGGGCCACGGTGCTGCTGACCAGCTCGGCCAGGTCCCCGGCGAACCGGTCGACGACGTAGCCCGCAGCCCGGCGGGTCTGGGTCTGCACCAGGTCGCGGGTGGTCGGGTCGGTCTGCAGGAGCACCGCGCCCTGCCGGATCAACCCGGCGATCCGGACGCGCAGCTCGGAGTCGGGGTCGGCGGCCGCGGCGAGCACGGCGTTCTTCGCGTTGGTCCACAGCGACCCCGACCAGGTGCGCACGGCGGGGTGGTCGACCAGCTCGGCCTTGAGCTCCTCGACCCGGGCGGCGGTGGTCGGGTCGGTGCGCAGGTCGTGCACGTAGGTGCGCAGCCGTTGGTCGTAGGAGCGGCGCAGCTCGTGCCGGGGGTCCTCGCCGACCTCGGCGAAGAAGCCCTGGAGCAGGGCGAACACCTTGTCGAAGAGCCGGTCGTCGACCCAGATCGGCACCCAGCTCGGCGAGGCGTCCCCGAGCTGGGCCCGGAACACCGCCTGGTTCTCCTCCAGGAACGCCGCCAGCGCCTTCAGCCCGGCGCTGAGCACCTCCTGGTGCCGGTCGCCCTCGACGACCAGCTCGATCGCCCGGGCCAGTGCCGGGGCGGCCGGGGTGTCCCGGAGCTTGCGGTCCACCAGGGCGGCCACCGCGGGCTGCAGGTCGTCGTCCTTGAGCAGGTCACCGAGCGCCCCGAGCGCGACCCCGGCGTCCCCGGCCAGGCGCTCGGCCCTGCCCGGCGCGGCCAGGAAGTCACCGACCTTCCCGGGGACGTCCACGGCGGCGATCCGCTCGTCGACGACCGCGCGGGTCAGGAAGTTCTCCTGGACGAAGGCGCCCAGGCTCTCCCCGATCTGGTCCTTCTTGCGCGGGAAGATCGCGGTGTGCGGGATGGGCAGCCGCAACGGGTGCCGGAAGAGCGCGGTGACGGCGAACCAGTCGGCCAGCGCGCCGACCATGGACGCCTCGGCGGTGGCCCGGACGTAGCCCACCCAGGTGCGGTCGCCGCCGAACAGCACGCAGACCAGGAAGACGACGGCGGCGAGCACGAACAGCCCGGTCGCCAGCCGCTTCATCTTCTGCAGGTCGCGGGCCCGTGCGGGGTCGTCGAGCGTCCCGGTCAGGGGGAGGGACGTCCGGGGTGCCGACACCGACCCAGCCTAGGAGGGCCCGGACGGGCGAGGCCCCGGCACTCCGGGTGGAGTGCCGGGGCGACGGTCGTCCTCAGCTGGTGGCGGTGCCCAGCGTGACGTCGACGGTGCTCGTGCTGTCCCCGCGACGGACGGTCAGGGTGACCTGCTCGCCGGGTGAGGAGCTGCGCACCGCGGCGGTGAGCTCGGTGGAGGTGGTGATCGCCCGGTCGCCGACCGCGGTGATCACGTCGCCGGTCTCGAGGCCGGCCGCGGCGGCCGGACCCCCGGACTGCACCTGGGAGACCTCGGCACCCTCGCCGACCTGGGAGTCCCCGGAGGCGGCGGTCTGGGCGCTGACCCCGAGCAGCGCGTGGCTGGCGCTGCCGTCGTCGATGATCTCCTCGGCGACCCGCTGGGCGGTGTTGGACGGGATCGCGAACCCGACGCCGATGTTGCCGCTCTGGGTGGACTGCTGACCGGGCACCTCGGCCGCGGCGACCGAGGCGATCGCGGTGTTGATGCCGACCACCTGCCCGGCGGCGTCCACCAGCGCGCCCCCGGAGTTGCCCGGGTTGATCGCGGCGTCGGTCTGCAGGGCGTCGATGACCGTCTGGTCGGTGTCCGAGCCGGTGGCCACGGCCCGGTCGGTGGCGCTGATGATCCCGTCGGTGACGGTGTTGGACAGGCCCAGCGGAGCACCGATCGCCACAGCGAGGTCGCCGACCTGGACGTCGTCGGAGTCGGCGAACGTCGCCGGGGTCAGGCCGCCGGCGCCGGCCAGCTCCACCACCGCGAGGTCGGAGGAGGGGTCGGTGCCCACGACGGAGGCGTCGTAGAGCGTGCCGTCCGCCGTCCGCACCTGGACCGTGGCGGCGGAGGTGCTGCTGTCCAGGGTCACCACGTGGTTGTTGGTCAGCACGTAACCGTCCTCGGTCAGCACCACGCCCGAGCCGGAGCCGGACTCGCTGCCGCCGGAGACGTAGACGGTCACCACGCTCGGGGCGGCCGCGGCGGCAGCGGCGGTGGCCGACGTCGCGTCCTGCGGGTCGGTGATCACGACGCTCTGCGCGGAGGCAGCCGGGGCCGTGCCGGCGGAGTCCGGGCCGGTGAGGCTGACCACGCCGGCACCGGCGCCGCCGCCGATCAGCGCG
>JAOPVM010000081.1 GCA_025966215.1 Klenkia sp. | reverse complement strand
TCCGGAGCTGGCACAGACGCCCATCGCGAGCACCCAGCGCGGCTCCGGCATCTGGTCGTAGATCTGGCGCAGGACCGGCGCCATCTTCTGGCTCACCCGGCCGGCCACGATCATCAGGTCGGCCTGCCGCGGCGAGGCCCGGAAGACCTCCATGCCGAAGCGGGCGAGGTCGTAGCGCCCGGCGCCGGAAGCCATCATCTCGATGGCGCAGCAGGCCAGGCCGAACGTCGCCGGCCACAGCGAGGACTTCCGGGTCCAGTTGACCAGCTTCTCCACGCTGGTCAGCAGGACGCCGCTCGGCAGCTTCTCTTCCAGGCCCATGTGCTCAGTCCCATTCCAGTCCACCGCGACGCCAGACGTAGGCGTAGGCGATGAACACGGTGGCGATGAAGACGACCATCTCGATCAGGCCGAAGACGCCCAGGGAGTCGTTGGCGACCGCCCAGGGGTAGAGGAAGACGATCTCGATGTCGAAGACGATGAACAACATCGCGGTCAGGTAGTACTTGATCGGGAAGCGCCCGCCGGTCAGCGGCTGGTCGACCGGCTCGATCCCGCACTCGTAGGCCTCCAGCTTGGCCTGGTTGTAGCGGCGGGGGCCGATGAAGGGCGCCGCGGTCACCGAGAACAGCGCGAACCCGGCCGCCAGCACGAAGAGCCCCACGAGCGGCACGTACGTCGCGAGCACCAGCGCCTCCCCGAGTTCCCGCCGAGCTTGTGAATTGCTTCACAAGACGTGTGAGTTCGACCCTATGCCGCCGGTCACACGAAACGGAAGCCGACCCCGGTGGGCGTGGCGCAACTCAGGGCACCCTCACCGCGGGAGTCGTCAGGCGGCGGGGAGGACCGTGCTGAGGACGGCGATGGTGCGGTCGACGGCGTCGCCGTCCCGGCCGTCGTGCAGGTTGCCCATCAGCCGCAGCGCCACGCGGACCAGTGCCGGGCGCTTGAGCCCGTGGGCCAGGGCGAACCGGGTGAACTCCGGGCGGGCGAGCAGGGCGAGGAACCCCGCGCCCAGCCGGTGGTGGCCGCCGTAGGCGTCCCGCAGCAGTTGCGGGTAGCGGCGCAGGACGGCCTCGCGGGCCGGTCCCTCGGGGCGCGCCAGGGCCTCGATCGCGACCTCGGCCGCCGTCCGCCCGGTCTCCATGGCGTAGCTGATGCCCTCGCCGTTGAACGGGTTGACCGAGCCCGCGGAGTCACCCACCAGCACCAGGCCGCGGGTGTAGGCCGGCCGGCGGGACAGCGAGGTGGGCAACCCGGCACCGCGCAGCGGGGTGGCCGCGTCGACGTCGAGCTCCCACTCCGGCGGCAGGGTCTGCAGCCAGCGGCGGTAGACCGTGCGGGCGTCGTCGTCGGCGGTGCGCCGGGTGTCCAGGAAGCCGAACCCGACGTTCGCCGTCCCGTCGCCCATCGGGAACAGCCAGCCGTAGCCGGGCATGGACGCAGCATCCGGCCCGCGGTCGGTGAGGTCGAAGGAGATGTCGAGGTACGGGTCGGCGGCGCGCGGCGTCGGCACGTACTGCCGGACGGCGACACCGAGCGGCAGGTCGGTGCGCCGGTTCAGCCCCAGGGACTTCGCCAAGCGACCGGAGAGCCCCTCGGCGGAGACCACCAGCGAGGCGTGCCAGGTGGCCGGTTCCTTGTCCGGCCCGACCTGGGCGCGCACCCCGGCCACCCGGCCGGCGTCGTCGAGCAGCGGCTCGGTGACGGTGACGCCGTGGTGCACCTGCGCTCCGGCGGACGCCGCGTGCCGGGCGAGGGTGTCGTCGAGGTCGGCGCGGGTGCGGATCAGCCCGTAGCCGGGCCAGTGCGACAGCTCCGGCCAGTCGACCTCGGTCACCTGACCACCACCGAACACCCGCAACCCGCGGTGCCGCACCCACCCGTCGGAGGTGTCCACGCCCATCGCGTGCAGCGCGGCCACCCCGCGGGGGGTCAGCCCGTCGCCGCAGACCTTCTCCCGCGGGAAGTGCGCCTTCTCCAGCACCACCACGTCCAGCCCGGACGACGCCAGCCACCAGGCCGCGCTGGACCCGGCCGGGCCGGCCCCCACGACGACGACGTCGGCACGGCGACCGGTGGGGAGGAGCACCGGCCGATCGTAGGTGCGTCGGCCCGGCGCGCGGCGGCTCAGACCCGGGTACCCCGGTGCAGCGCGACGATCCCGCCGGTCAGGTCGCGCCAGGCCACGTCGGACCAGCCGGCGTCCTGGAGCTTGCCGGCCATCACCGGCTGCGCGGGCCAGGCCCGGATCGACTCGGCCAGGTAGACGTAGGCGTCGGGGTTGCTGCTGACCGCGGTGGCCACCCGGGGCAGCGCCTTCATCAGGTACTCGGTGTAGACGGTGCGCAACGGCGACCAGGTGGGACTGGAGAACTCGCAGACCACCAGCGTGCCGCCCGGGCGGGTGACCCGGCGGAACTCGCGCAGCGCTGCGTCGGGGTCGGCCACGTTGCGCAGGCCGAAGGAGATGACGACGCCGTCCACGCTCTCGTCGGCCAGCGGCAGCGCCATCGCGTCCCCGGCCAGGAACGGCACGTCCCTCCCGGAACCCGCACGCAGCATGCCCAGGGAGAAGTCGCAGGCGATGGCGGTGACCCCGCCGGAGGCGAGCTCGACGGTGGAGACCCCGGTGCCGGCGGCCACGTCGAGCACGGTCTGGCCTGGGCGCGCGCCGAGGGCCTCGCGGGTGGCCCGGCGCCAGCCAGCGTCCAGCCCGCCGGAGAGCACGGTGTTGGTGAGGTCGTACTTGCCGGCGACCCCGTCGAACATGGCGGCGACCTCGGCGGGCCGCTTGTCCAGCGTGGCCCGGTAGCCCTGTGTCCGATCTCCTGCGCTCACGCCCGACGACGATACGGCGGTGCTCCTACTCTGGCAGGGGTGAGCACGGTGGCCGCGACGACGACGGACGTCGTGGTCACGACCCCGCTGGGCGCCCGCCGCACCCCCCTGCTGAACCTGCTGCCCGTCGAGGGCGCGGTCTCCTGGGTGCGCCGCGGCGAGGGCCTGGTGGGCTGGGGCGAGGCCGACCGGCTCGAGGTCTCCGGCCCCGACGCCCTCGCCCGGGCCCAGGAGTGGTGGCTCGCGCGGTGCGCCCGTACCGAGGTCGTGGACCCGGTGGCCGTCCCCGGTTCCGGCCCGGTGGTGTTCGCCTCGATCGCCTTCGACCCGACCGCGGGGACGTCGGTCTTCGTCGTCCCCGAGGTCGTCGTCGGCCGGCGCGGCGGTCAGACCTGGGTGACCACGACCGGGGACGCGCTGGACCGCCCGGTGTTCGAGACCTCCGGGCAGGAGGCCGACACCTCCATCGGGCAGCTGGCCTACGCCGACGGCGCGCTGGACCCGGTGACCTGGTGCGGCGCGGTGGCCCGGGCGGTGGCCCGGATCGACGCCGGCGAGCTGGACAAGGTGGTGCTGGCCCGCGACCTGCTGGTCACCGCCGACCACCCGCTGGACCCCCGCCGGCTGCTGCTGCGGCTGGCCGCCCGGTTCCCCGACTGCTGGACCTTCTCCGTGGACGGGCTGCTCGGCGCCACCCCCGAACTGCTGCTGCGGCGCACCGGGCGGGAGCTGTCCTCCCGGGTGCTGGCCGGGACGACGTCGCGCGGCGCGGGCGCCGAGGACGACCGGCTGGCCGACGCCCTCACCCACTCCGGCAAGGACCTGGCCGAGCACGAGTACGCGGTGGCCTCCCTGGTCGCCACGCTGGGCCCGTTCTGCGCCACCCTGGACGTGCCGGCCGGCCCGCAGCTGCTCACGCTGCCCAACGTGCGGCACCTGGCCACCGACCTGCGCGGCACCCAGCGGGCCGACTCCCCCGCCGGCCTGCTCGACCTGGTCGCCGCCGTACACCCCACCGCCGCCGTCTGCGGCACGCCCACCCCGGTGGCCGCCGCGCTGATCGCCGAGCTGGAGGGCATGGACCGCGGCCGGTACGCCGGCCCGGTGGGCTGGCTGGACGCCGCGGGCGACGGCGAGTTCGGGCTGGCGCTGCGCTGCGCCCAGCTCACCGGGGCCGACGGTGGCGCCCAGGCTCGGCTGTTCGCCGGCTGCGGCATCGTCGCGGGCTCCGACCCGGCCGCCGAGCTCGCCGAGACCCAGAACAAGCTGGCCGCCTTCCAGGCCGCGCTGGAGGACTAGGCGCAGACCGCCCGGACGCCGTCCTCCGCCCCCGGGGTGATCGCCGCCTTCCACAGCGCCCAGCCGCGGCCCCGCGCCCAGGTGTCCTCGTCGAGCTCGAGGCCCTCCCGGAACACCGCCCGGCTGGGGCCCTCGAACAGCGTCCAGGCCGGGACGACGTCGCAGGCCGGGTCGCCCACCCCGGAACACCCGAGGTCCAGCAGCCCGGCCAACCGACCGTCCCGCACCAGCAGGTCGTCCACCGCGACGTCGCCGTGGAACCAGACGGGGTCGGCCGTCCAGGTGCTGGCCAGCGCCTCGTCCAGCACGGCGTGCGCGGTGGCCCGCAGACCGTCGGGCAGCGCGTCGACCGCCGTCCGGGCCTCGTCGGCGTAGTGCGCGAGCGGCCCGCCGCGGTGTGCGCTGTGCCCACCCGGCGGGGGTCCGCCGGCGGCCGGGACGCCCCGCAGCGCGACCAGCGCGGCGGCGAGGTCACCGGCGAACACCACCGGGTCGGGACGGGCCCGGGAGGCCACGTCGCCGGTCAGCCACCGGCGCACCGACCACGGCAGCGGGAAGTCCGGCGTGGGCTCGGCGACGGCGACCACCTCGGGCACCGGGAACGGCAGGTGGGCGGCCAGGTGCGGGAGCCAGCGCACCTCCTTGGCCAGCTGCGGCACGTACTCCGGGGCGCTCGGCAGCCGGACGGTGAGCTCCTCGCCCAGCCGGAACGTGCGGTGGTCGTGGCCCTGCGGCTGCACCTCGCGCACCGGCAGGTCGGCCCACCGCGGGAACGCACGGGCCACCAGCCGGGCGGCGAGGTCGGCGTTCAGTCGTCCACCCACTCCAGCAGGTCACCGGGCTGGCAGTCCAGCACCCGACACATCGCCTCCAGGGTGCTGAACCGCACCGCCTTGGCCCGGCCGTTCTTCAGCACCGCGACGTTGGCCGGCGTGAGCCCGACCCGGTCGGCGAACTCACCGACGCTCATCTTGCGGCGGGCCAGCTCCACGTCGATGCGGACCACGATGGACATCAGATGACCTCGTCGAGGTCCGACCGCAGCGTGGTGGCCTCCTTGAGCAGCGAGCGCATCACCACGACCACCAGCCCGAGGACGGCGACCCCGGTGGCCACGAGCAGCACCAGCAGGAGGACCCCGGGGTCGTCCGCCGTGGCACCGACGAAGGCCAGCAACGCCAGCAGGAGCAGCTCCGCACCGGCGACGGCGTAGACGATCCCGTCGACCCAGCCGAGCGAGGCCGGGGTGAAGATCCGGTCCCGCTGCACCAGGGTGAGCAGCCGCCAGGTGCACACCAGCACGACCTGCACGCACAGCACCCCCAGCACGGCGCCGATCGTCAGCGGCCAGCGCAGGTACGCCAGGTCCGGCTCCTGCTCGGCCATGGACCTGAACTGACCGGGCAGCGAGAGCACCTGGAACACGACCAGCACCGCGAAGAGCGCGACCAGGCCGGCCCGGAGCAGGGGCACCACACGGCGGGTCGTCAGCATCCACCGATCATCGATCGATTCCGATCGACAGTCAAGCGTCACCGAGGGTGTCCGCGACCACCGCGCGGATCCGGACGGCCAGCTCGGCCTCGGCCCGCTGGTCCCCCCGGACGACGACCACCCGTGGCCCCCCGGCCGCCAGGGCCGGGCCCAGCTGGGCGGCGTCGCTGATCGCGGTGGCGGCCCAGCCCATCGCCCGGGCGACGGAGACCAGGTCGCGGCCGTGCGGGGTGCCGAAGACCCGGCGGTAGCCCGCGGAGTGCTCGGCCCGGCCCGGCTCGAGCTGGGCGAAGATCCCGCCGCCGTCGTTGTCGGGCACCACCACGGTCAGGTCGGGCACCGGCTCGCCGTCCCCGGTGAGCAGGCCCTGCAGGTCGTGCAGGAACGTCAGGTCGCCCATCAGCGCGAACGCCGGCCCACCACCGGCACCCTGGTGGGCCAGCGCGGCCCCGATCGCGGTGGACAGCGTGCCGTCGATGCCGGCCACCCCGCGGTTGGCCAGCACGGTCACCCCCTGGCGGGGGGCGGCGAGCCGGTCGACGTCGCGCACCGGGTTGGACGAGCCGAGCACCAGCAGCGCCCCGGCCGGCAGTGCCGCCACCAGGTCGCGGGCCAACCGGCCGGCGGTCAGCCGGGGCTCGGCGTCCAGCACCGCGTCCACCGCGGTGCCCACCGCGAGCGCGGCCTGCGCCCACTCCTCGGCCCAGCCGTCACCGACCAGGTGCCCGGAGACGTCGAGCCCGCCGAGCGCGGCACCCGGGTCGGGCAGCACCCCGGACACCGCCGAGGAGCCGCGGCCGGCGTCGGGCCAGGTCGGGTGCGGGGTGACGGTCTCGACCACGACGTCGGAGGCGGCCAGCAGCGCCGAGACCGGCCGGGTCAGCGTGGGCCGGCCGACCACGAGCACCCGGTCGGGCCGGTGCGCGTCGGCCCAGGCACCCGACCCCAGCAGCAGCGACCCGCCGCGGACGGCGGTGGCGGCACCCCAGGCCCCGCTGCTGGGCTCGGCGAGGACCGGCCAGCCGTGCTGCTCGGCGACGGCGGAGGTGCTGCGGC
>JAOPVM010000069.1 GCA_025966215.1 Klenkia sp. | reverse complement strand
GGTGGACCGTGGTCTGGCGACCGTGGGCGCCACCGCCGGGGCGATCGGCGTGCGGCGCGGCGGGGTCGTCTCCCAGTCGATCACCACCGGTGCCGGCGAGGCGATGGCGGCCTACTCCGACATCCCGCTGGAGAGCGAGCTGATCCCGGCCGCGGTGACGGTCGGCCGCCGACCGGTGCTGCTGGGCGACCGTGCGGCCGGCGCGGCGTCCGGGGCCGGCATGGCCGAGATGCTCGAGTCCACCGGGATGCACGCCGTGGTCGGGTACCCGCTGCTGGCCGGTGGCGAGGCGCTGGGCGCACTCACCTTCGGCTGGGACCACCCGCGCGCCTTCACCCCCGCCGACGAGGACGTGTTCTCCGCGCTGGCCGCCCAGTGCGCCCAGGCGCTCGTCCGGATCCAGGCCCGGGAGACCGAGCAGGCCCGGGCCGTGCAGGCCGTGGAGATGTCCGAGGCGCTGCAGCGCAGCCTGCTGACCGAGCCCGCGCAGCACGCCGGCTGCACCGTGACCGCCCGCTACCGCCCGGCCGGTCTGCTGGTCCAGATCGGCGGCGACTGGTTCGACAGCTTCACCACCTCCGCCGGTCTGGTGGACGTCGTGGTCGGCGACGTGAGCGGGCACGACCAGGACGCCGCGGCACTGATGGGTCAGGCCCGCAACCTGCTGCGTGGGATCGCCTACACCGTCGACGAGCCACCGGCCGCCGTCGTGGGTCAGCTCGACCGGGCGTTGGCCGACCTGGGCACCGGCGTCTACGCCACGCTGGTCTTGGCCTGCCTGGACGAACCCGACGAGCACGACGTCCGGACGGTGCGCTGGACCAACGCCGGGCACCCGGCGCCCCTGGTGGTGCGCACCGACGGCCGGGTCGAGGTGCTCGACACCCGACCGGAGCTGATGCTCGGCGTCGACCCCACCGCCACGCGGTCGGACCACCGCACCGAGCTGGCCCCCGGGGAGACCCTGCTGCTCTACACCGACGGCCTGGTGGAGCGCCGGGGCAGCGACCTGGACGACGGGACCGCCTGGCTGGTCGCAGCGGTCACCGCGGCGGCCGCTGCCGGGCTGCGCGGGGCGGCCCTGTGCGACCACCTCCTCGACCTGGTGGCCGGGGACGCCGAGGACGACATCGCGCTGCTCGCCCTGCAGCTGGACCCCTCCCCCGCCCTCACCCGGGACCGCGACGACCTCTGGCTGCCGGCCGCGACCCCGCCGGTCCCGGCGGCGGCCCAGCGCTGGGCGCTGACCGACCTGCGCGGCCTGGCCGCCGTCCGCCGGGCTGCCCGGCAGCTGCTGATCGACACCGCACTGCCCGCCGGAGCGCCCGGGCCGACGGCCCCCGACGTCGTCGAGGACACCGTGGAGCAGGTCGTGCTGGTGATCGACGAGCTCGCCTCCAACGCGCTGCGCCACGGGCGTCCCCCGGCCCGGCTGGAGGTCTTCGACCGGGACGACTCCTGGCTGGTGGTGGCCGTGGACGCCGCGGTCGAGCGGCTGCCCGAGCCGGCGGTGGACCGACCCGCGGCAGAGGGCGGGCACGGGCTGTACCTGGTCGCGGACCTCGCGACGACCCACGGGGTGGACGTGACCGCCGAGGACAAGCAGGTCTGGGCCGAGGTGCCCAAGCCGCCCGGCTCCTAGGTTTCCGGTACGGTCGTACCAGACCGCCGGACCGACCCGCGGCTGGTACCGAGGGGGCACTCCGTGGCCTGGGCACTCGTCATCGTCGCCGGACTGTTCGAGACGGCCTTCGCCGTCTCGCTGAAGAACTCCGAGGGGTTCAGCCGGCTCTGGTGGACCGTCTCGTTCGTGGTGTGCGCCGCGATCAGCTTCACGCTGCTCAGCATCGCGCTGCGCAGCCTCCCGGTCGGCAGCGCCTACGCGGTGTGGACCGGCATCGGGGCGGCCGGGACGGCGATCGTCGGCATGGCCGTGCTCGGCGACCCGGTGGGCACCCTGCGGATCCTGTCCATCGTGCTCATCGTCTCCGGGGTCATCGGGCTGAACCTCGCCCCCTCCGCGGCGCACTGAGGCGTGGGCGCCACCCCCAAGGGCGAGCTCCGCCGCGCGACCATCGTCGCCGCCGCGGCCGACCTGGTGTCGGCCCGCGGGCCGGACGCGCTCTCGCACCGATCCGCCGCGGCCGCGGCCGGGGTGCCGCTGGCCGCGACCACCTACTACTTCCGCGACCTGGCCGACCTCCTCGCCGCGGCCCTGGAGACACTCGGGACGCGGGAGCTGGACGAGGTGGCCGCCCTGGTCGGGGCGCTCCCCCGCCGCCGACGCTCCGCGGCCGTGACCGCGGGACTCATCGCCGACGTGGTGGTCGGGCCCGGCCGCCGTGCCGACGCCGACCTGCTGGCGTACTACGAGCGCTTCCTGGCGACCGGTCGCCACCCGGCGGTACGCCCGGTGCTGGCCGTCACCCGCCGACGGCTCGACGTCCTGGTCCAGGAGGTGCTCGTGCGCAGTGGTCGGCACGGCCCGCCGCTCGCCCGGCTGGTCGCGGTGTTCGACGGCACGGTGCTCTCGGCACTGGTCGGGGGCCCCGGCAGGGCCCGAGAGCAGGCCGAGGCCGCCGTCGCCGAACTGCTGGCCGACACCGGGGAGCCGCACAGCCTCCACCCACCGGCGTAAGCGACGGTTACAGCTGCTCGGGGGCGGGTAGCTGACGCAGGTCGTTCAGACCAGAGCGCACAGAGAGAGGCACCCCGTCATGGACTCCACGAACGCACCCGGGCGTCGGCAGGTCGACCCGCAGCGCCCCGACCAGAGCAGCGCCACGACGTGGGGCACCGAGGACGACGTCGACACCCCCTCCGCCCGCAGGGTGCAGGTGGTGCACCGGCTCGGTGCCATCGTCGTCGCCGCGGTGCTCGCGGTCTTCGGCCTGCTGGGCTTCATCGGGGGCCTGGACTTCTTCTCCACCGACGGCGACACCGTCGTCGGGCTGTCCAGCAACGGTCTGCTCTCGACCATCTCGCTGCTCACCGCGGCGGTGCTCATCGCCTCGGCGCTGCGCGGGGGACGGCAGGCCGGCGTCGTGATGATCGGCTTCGGCGCCGCGTTCCTGCTGTCGGCCTTCTGGCACCTCTTCGTGCTGAACACGACGCTGAACATCCTGGCGTTCTCGATGGCCAACGTCCTCTTCTCCATCGTCGCCGGCATCGTGCTGCTGACGCTGGGGCTCTACGGCCGGGTCAGCGGCAACCTGCCCGCCGACAACCCCTACCACCTGCACACCGCGGGCAGCCGGGAGGGCGACGCCGAGGAGGAGCCCGAACTGCCGCCGTCGACGCCCGCCGAGCGCCGGGCCGAGCGCGAGATGCGGGAGGCCGAGATCGCCGTCTCCGAGCGTCGCGGCACTCCCGAGCAGGTCCGCCGGGTCGAGGCGATGAGCCGGGTGCGCACCAAGGTCGAGCGCCGTCGGGTCTGGATGGAGCACGCCGGTCGCTGAGCCGGGCAACAGCACACGGGGCGGGCCGGTGATCCGGCCCGCCCCGTGGCGTCTGTGGGGGCTTCAGACCCCGCCGGCGAGCCGGTGGTAGGCGGCCGACCAGCGGAGCTCCTGGGCCAGGCCACGCCGGGTGGTGGCCTCGTCGATGACCACCAGCTCGGTGCTGAACGCCTCGGCGAGCACGGTGAGCTCGTCGGTGGTGACCTGGGTGGAGAGCACCGTGTGGTGCGGGGCGCCGGCGGTCAGCCAGCCCTCGGTCGAGGTGGCGAAGTCCGGCTTGGGCTCCCACACCGCGTGCGCGACGGGCAGCTTCGGCAGCGCCTCGGTGGGCTGGACGACGTCGATCTCGTTGGCCACCCAGCGGAACCGGTCACCCAGGTCGGCCCAGCCGACCACCACACCGGGCGCGGACGCCGCGGTGAAGACCAGCCGGGCCGGGTCCTCGCGGCCGCCGATGCTCAACGGGTGCACCTCGAGCCGCGGCTTCTCCCCGGCGATCGAGGGGCACACCTCGAGCATGTGCGCGCCGAGGATCTTGGGGGTCTCCGACGACAGGTCGTAGGTGTAGTCCTCCATGAAGGAGGTGCCGCCGGGCCGGTCACCGCCCACGACCTTGAGGATGCGCAGCAGCGCGGAGGTCTTCCAGTCGCCCTCCCCGCCGAAGCCGTACCCGTCGGCCATCAGCCGCTGCACGGCCAGGCCGGGGAGCTGGCGCAGGCCGCCGAGGTCCTCGAAGTTCGAGGTGAAGGCCCGGAAGCCACCGTCGACGAGGAAGGCACGCAGGCCGGCCTCGATCCGGGCGGCCTCCCGCACGCTGTCGTGCCGGTCGCCACCGGGGCGGAGGTCCTCGGCCACCACGTAGGAGTCCAGGTACTCCGCGACCAGCGCGTCGATCTGCGCGTCGGTCACCTGGGCCACGACGTCGACCAGGTCGTTGACCCCGTAGGTGTTCACCGAGACACCCACCCGCAGCTCGGCCTCGACCTTGTCGCCCTCGGTGACGGCGACGTTGCGCATGTTGTCGCCGAACCGGGCCAGCTTCAGCGTCCGTGCCTCGGCCACGCCGAGCGCCGCGCGCGCCCAGCCGCCGACCCGGGCCTGCACGGCCGGGTTCGAGGCGTGCCCGGACACCGTGGTGCGCGGGACCTTCAGCCGGGTGAGGGCGAAGCCGAACTCCCGGTCGCCGTGGGCGGCCTGGTTCAGGTTCATGAAGTCCATGTCGATCGTCGCCCACGGCAGGGCGGCGTCGGCCTGGGTGTGCAGGTGCAGCAGCGGCTTGCGCAGCGCGTCCAGGCCGGCGATCCACGTCTTGGCGGGGGAGAACGTGTGCATCCAGGTGACGACGCCGATGCAGGAGGCGTCCTCGTTCGCCGCGCCCATGGCGGCCCGGATCGCCGCGGAGTCCGTGAGGACCGGCTTCCACACCACCTCGACCGGGACCGCGGCGGCCCCGTCGAGGGTGGCGGCGACGCGGTGGGACTGCTCGGCGACCTGCTGGAGCGTCTCCGGGCCGTAGAGGTCCTGGCTGCCGGTGAGGAACCAGATCTGGGGGGTCGTCATCTCGCTCACTTCTGCCCGTAGGCGTTCTGGTACCGCTGCCACAGCGCCGTGACGTCGGCGTCACTGATCGGGAGGGGCTCGCCGAGCTGTCTGGAGAGGTGCACGGTGCGGGCGACGTCCTCGGTCATGACGGCGGCCTTGACCGCGGCCTCGGCGCTCCCGCCGATGGTGAACACGCCGTGGTTCTGCATGAGGACGGCGGGCGACCGGTGGCCCTGCAGCGTGGCGACGATGCCCTGGCCGATCGAGTCGTCCCCGATCAGCGCGAACGGCCCGACCGGGATCGGCCCACCGAACTCGTCGGCCATCGCGGTGAGCACGCAGGGGATCGGCTCGGCGCGGGCGGCCCAGGCGGTGGCGTAGGGGCTGTGCGTGTGCACCTGCCCGGCCACCTCGGCCATGTGCCGGTAGACGTAGGCGTGCGCGTCGGTGTCGCTGGAGGGCCCCTTGACGCCGTCCACGGCGCGGCCGTCGAGGTCGCAGACCGTGATGCCCTCCCAGGTCAGCTCGTCGTAGCCGACGCCGCTGCCCTTGATCAGGAACAGGTCCTCACCGGGCACCCGCTCGCTGACGTTGCCCGAGGTCCAGGTGACCAGGCCGTTGCTGACCAGCAGCTGGTGCAGGGCGGCCAGGTGCTCGCGCTGGGCGCGGAAGGTCCCGGACTCACCGGACGCGGCGGTCTTGACGGTGTTGCGGGTGTCGGCGCTCATGCGGGCAGCTCTTCCAGGCTCGGGGCCTCGGTGACGAGGTCGGGGGTGCTGACGCCGCGCCCGGCGGCGGCCGCGGCCTCCCGGCGGATCTTCCGCAGCCGGTGCAGCACGTCGTTGCCGCCGCGACCGAAGTGGTCGTGCAGCAGCGTGTACTCGGCGAACAGCGCGTCGTAGGCGTCGGCCCGCTCGGGGTCGGGGGTGTACGCGCCGCGGCGGACCTTGCCCATCACCTGGGCGGCAGCCGGCACGTCGGGGTGGGCCCCGGCGGCGACGGCGGCGTGGATGGCCGAGCCCAGGGCCGGGCCCTGCTCGGAGACGATCACCGACAGCGGCCGGCGGCAGACGTCGGCGTAGGTCTGCATCAGGAAGGCGTTCTTCAGCAGCCCGCCGGCGACCACCAGCTCGGTGACCGGCACCCCGCTGGACTCGAAGGACTCGATGATCGTGCGGGTGCCGAAGGCGGTGGCCTCCAGCAGCGCGCGGTAGGTGTCCTCGGGGCGGGTGGCCAGCGTCTGGCCCACGACCACCCCGGACAGCTCGGCGTCGACGAGCACCGAGCGGTTGCCGCCGTGCCAGTCCAGGGCGATCAGCCCGTGCTCGCCGACCCGCTGCACGGCGGCGAGCTCGGTGAGGAACTCGTGCACCGAGATGCCCCGCTCGGCGGCGGCCTGCACGTAGGCCGGCGGGACGGCGGTGTCGACGAACCACCCGAAGACGTCGCCCACCCCGCTCTGCCCGGCCTCGTAGCCGTAGAGCCCGTCGACGATCCCGCCGTCGACCACGCCGCACATGCCCGGCACGTCGGCCAGGGTGTCGCCGTTCATCACGTGGCAGGTGGAGGTGCCCATCACCGCGAGCATCTGGCCGGGCTCGGTGGCCCGGGCGGCGGGGGCGGTGACGTGGGCATCGACGTTGCCGACGGCGACCGCGATGCCCTCGGGCAGCCCGGTCCAGCGCGCGGCCTCCCGGGTCAGGCCGCCGGCCCGCTCACCGAGCCGACCGATCGGCTGGTCCAGCTTGTCGGTCACGAAGTCGGCGAAGGCGGGGTTCAACGCGGCGAGGAACTCACGCGAGGGGTACGCGCCGTCCTGTCGGATGCCCTTGTAGCCGGCGGTGCAGGCGTTGCGGACGTAGCTGCCGCACAGCTGCCAGACGATCCAGTCGGCGGCCTCGACCCAGCGCTGCGTGGCGGCGTAGACCTCCGGGTCCTCCTCCAGCAGCTGCAGGCCCTTGGCGAACTCCCACTCGCTGGAGATCAGCCCGCCGTAGCGCGGCAGCCAGGACTCCCCGCGCTCCGCGGCCAGGGCGTTGATCCGGTCGGCGTGCGGCTGGGCCGCGTGGTGCTTCCACAGCTTGACGAAGGCGTGCTTGCGACCGGCGAACTCGGGCACCTCGCACAGCGGGGTGCCGTCGGCGAGCGTGGGCACCATCGTGCAGGCGGTGAAGTCGGTGGCGATGCCGATCACCGAGGCCGGGTCCACGCCGCTGGCCCGCAGCGCCTGGGGCACCGCGGTCTTCAGCACGTCGACGTAGTCGGCGGGCACCTGCAGCGCCCAGTCCGGCGGGAGGTGCTCACCGGTGCCGGGCAGCTCGCGCTCGATGACGGCGTGCGGGTAGGGGTGCGTCGCGCTGGCCAGCTCGGCTCCGTCGGACACCCGGACCACCACGGCCCGGCCGGACAGGGTGCCGTAGTCGACCCCGATGACGTGCTGCTCGGACATGCGTTCCTCCTCCGCGCGGCGCGGTCACGACGTCGGACCCGTCCGCGGTACTCAGTATGTTAGCGCTAACAACGTGCTGCGGGCCACACCCTCGCAGCCCGGTCGGTCAGCCCCGGGGCGGGCCGGTGCTGGCCCGGACGACCAGTTCGGGCTCCACCTGGTCGGGCAGGGCGTCCTCGCCGGCCAGCTGGGCGAGCACCAGTTCCACGCCGCGGCGGCCGAGCTCGGCGAAGTCCTGCCGCACGGTGGTCAGCGGCGGGGTGAAGAAGGCCGCCTCGGGCACGTCGTCGAAGCCGACCACGCTGACGTCCCGGGGGACCTGCAACCCGGCCTCGCGCAACCCGACCATGAGGCCCAGGGCCATCTGGTCGTTGCCGGCGAAGACCGCGGTCACGCTCTCCCCGGCCGCGATCCGCGCAGCCAGGGCCAGACCGGCGGCGTGCCCCGACGTCGGCCACCAGTCCCCGTGCAGGACCTCGGGGACGACGGCGCCGGCCTCGGTCAGCTCGGCGCGCCAGCCCACCTCGCGGCGCTGGGCCTCCAGGGAGAACGCCGGCCCCGCGAAGTGGTGCACCGTCGCGTGCCCGAGCCCCAGCAGGTGCGCCACGGCCAGCCGGGCGCCGGCCTCCTGCCCCACCGTCACGGTGGGCCGGACCTCCTCGGCACCCATCTGCACCGCGATCACCGGGACCGGGGGATCCAGCGACCGCAGCGCCTCCACCGCCGGGGAGCTGGCGGTGTGCAGCACGATCGCGTCCACGGACTGGGCCAGGAAGCGGTCCACCGCGGCCTGCATGTCGGCCAGGCTCGCGTCGTCCAGGATGGCCACCGAGAGCGAGTAGCCGGCGGCCCGCGCCGCCGCCTCGAGACCGATCAGCGTCTGCGCCGGGCCGTACTGGTTCACGTTGATCGTGATCAGCCCGATGGTCCGTGACGACCCGGTGACCAGTGCCCGGGCCGCGGTGTTGGGCCGGTAGCCCAGCTCCGCGATCGCCCGCTGCACCCGTTCCCGGGTCGGTGCTGCCACGTTGGGGTGGTCGTTGACCACCCGCGAGACCGTCTGGTGCGAGACCCCGGCCCGGGCGGCGACGTCGGCCATGACCAACGCCTTCACCGCCCCGGCCGGGGCGGCCCCGGTTGTCTCCGTCGACACCCGCGCCGCCCCTGCCGGTCCCCCCGCGTCAGCGGGAGGAGCCGGCCCTGCGCTTGTTGTAGACGTCGAAGGCGACCGCGAGCAGCAGCACCAGGCCCTTGACCATCGACTGGATCGACTGGTCGACGCCCATGAGCTGCATGCCGTTGCTCATGACACCGACGAGCAGACCACCGACCATCGCCCCGACGACCGTGCCGACACCACCGGTGACGGCGGCGCCACCGATGAAGGCCGCGGCGATCGCGTCGAGCTCGAAGCTGTTGCCGGCCCCGGGCTGGGCACCGTTGGACCGGGACGAGAACACGACCCCGGCCACCGC
The DNA here is from genome assembly GCA_025966215.1 of Klenkia sp. Classification (GTDB taxonomy): domain Bacteria; phylum Actinomycetota; class Actinomycetes; order Mycobacteriales; family Geodermatophilaceae; genus Klenkia. Next base: position 10,453 of record JAOPVM010000069.1, on the reverse strand, counting down.
GGCCAGGAAGCCCATGTTCACGAAGATCCAGAAGTTGACCGCCTTGACCTTGACGCCGGACAGCGTGGCCGCGGCCAGGTTGCCGCCGATGGCGTAGACCTGCCGGCCGAAGACCGTCCGCTTGGTCACGATGCCGTAGACCATGATCAGCACGGCCAGGATGACCAGCACGTAGGGCAGACCACGGGCGGTGGCCAGCTGGTAGGCGAAGGCCATGACGACGGCCGCGACGACGACGATCTGGGCGACGAACAGCGGGAACGACGGGACCGTCTGGTTGTAGCGGACCCGGGCGATGCGGGTGCGGTACTGGCTCACCGCGTAGGCGACCACCGCGACGGCGAACACCAGCAGGGTGAAGGCGTCGAAGCCGTTGCCCCCGAGCAGCCCGTTGCTGAAGCCCGAGGCGATCCGTCCGTACTCCGGGGTGAAGGGCGACAGCGAGATGTTGTCCAGCACCTGCAGGGTCAGGCCGCGGAACAGCAACATGCCGGCCAGGGTCACGATGAACGCGGGGATGCCCACGTAGGCGACCCAGAAGCCCTGCCAGGCACCGATGACCAGGCCCACGGCGAGGGCGGCGAGCACGCCGACCCACCAGGGCTGGTCCTGCCGGATGACGATCACCGCCGACGTCGCACCGGTGACCGCCACGACCGAACCGACCGAGAGGTCGATGTGGCCGGCGATGATCACGATGACCATGCCGATGGCCAGGATCAGGATGTAGGAGTACTGCAGGACGATGTTGGTGATGTTGCCCGGGGAGAGCGAGGTGCCCCCGGTCAGGATGGCGAACAGCGCCACCACCACCACGAAGGCGATGTAGATGCCGCTGGTCCGGAGGTTCCGGGTCAGCAGGGCGCGGACGTCGCTGGTGCCGACTCCGAGTGCGGCAGCGGGGGCGACGTCCTTGGCCTGCGTGGCCGACTCGGCCTCGGGCTCGGACGTCGGACCGACGGTGTGGGTCATCCGACGAGCTCCTTCTCCTGGGTCATGAGGGTCATGAGGCGTTCCTGGGTCGCCTCGGCCACGGGCAGCTGCCCGGTGATGCGGCCGGCCGAGAGCGTGTAGACGCGGTCACAGATGCCCAACAGCTCGGGCAGCTCCGAGGAGATGACCACCACCGCCTTCCCGGCAGCCACGAGGCGGTTGATGATCGTGTAGATCTCGTACTTGGCACCCACGTCGATGCCGCGGGTGGGCTCGTCGAGGATCAGCACGTCGGGGTCGGTCAGCAGCCACTTGGACAGCACGACCTTCTGCTGGTTGCCCCCGGACAGCTTGCCGACGATCGACTTCACCGTCGGGGCCTTGATGTTCATCGACGTGCGGGCGTCCTCGGCCTCCCGGGTCTCCTCGTTGGAGTCCACGAACCCGCGGGTGGACAGCTTGTCCAGCGCCGCGGCGGAGATGTTGCGCGAGATGTCGTCGATGAGGTTCAGGCCGTACTTCTTGCGGTCCTCGGTGGCGTAGGCCAGGCCCGCGTCGATGGCCTCGGACACGCTCTTGGCCTTGACCTCGCGGCCGTGCACGAAGACCTTGCCCTCGACGTAGGTGCCGTAGGAGCGACCGAAGATGCTCATCGCGAGCTCGGTGCGCCCGGCGCCCATCAGCCCGGCGATGCCCACGACCTCGCCGGCCCGGACGTCGAAGCTGGCGCCGTCGACCACGAGCCGGTCCTGGGTGGCGTGCTTGACGGTCCAGTTCTCGACCCGCAGGACCTCCTCGCCCGGGTGCGACTCGCGCTCGGGGTAGTAGGAGTCCAGCGCCCGGCCGACCATCAGCCGGATGATCCGGTCGACGTCGACGGTCGGGTCGGCCATGTCGAGGGTCTCGACGGTCTGGCCGTCGCGGATGATCGTGGTGTGGTCGGCGATCGCGTCGATCTCGTTGAGCTTGTGCGAGATGATGATCGAGGTGATCCCCCGGCCCTTGAGGCCGCGGATCAGTCCGAGCAGGTGCGCGGAGTCGGTGTCGTTGAGCGCCGCGGTGGGCTCGTCGAGGATGAGCAGCTTGACGTCCTTGCTCAGTGCCTTGGCGATCTCCACCAGCTGCTGCTTGCCGACGCCGAGCGTGCCGACCGGGGTGGTGGGGCTCTCCTCGAGGCCCACCTCGCGCAGCAGTCGACCGGCCTCGGCGTTGGCCAGGTTCCAGTCGATGAGGCCGAAGCGGCCGCGCTTCTCGCTGCCCAGGAAGATGTTCTCGGCGATCGAGAGGTAGGGCACCAGGGCCAGCTCCTGGTGGATGATCACGATGCCGGCGTGCTCGGAGTCGCGGATCCCCGCGAAGTTGCACACCTGCCCGTCGAAGACGATCTCGCCGTCGTAGTCCCCGGCCGGGTACACCCCGGAGAGGACCTTCATCAGCGTCGACTTGCCGGCGCCGTTCTCCCCGCAGATGGCGTGGACCTCGCCGCGCGACACCGCGAGGGTGACGTCGGACAGGGCCTTGACACCGGGAAAGGTCTTGGTGATGGAGCGCATCTCGAGGATGTGGTCGGCCATGGACTCCGTCGTCTCACTCGTTCGTTGCCGGATCGTGCTCGTGCAGGTGCCCCCGGGAGCGTGCCCGGGAGCCCGACCGGGTCAGGCGGGGTGGGTCAGTCGGACTGGCCGGACTGGACCTCGGCCTCGGTGTAGTAACCCGAGTCCACGAGCACCGACTGGATGTCGTCGGCGTAGACCGTCTCGACCGGGAGCAGGTACGACGGGACGACCTTGACGCCGTTGTCGTAGGTCTCGGTGTCGTTGGCCTCCGGCTCCTCGTCCTGGAGGAAGGCGGTGGCGGCGGTGACGGCCTGCTCGGCCAGGTTGCGGGTGTCCTTGAAGATCGTGGAGCTCTGGACACCCTGGTCGATCAGGGCGACCGAGGCGATCTCCGCGTCCTGGCCGGTCACCGCGGGCAGCGCCTGCGGGGTGGAGTCCAGGTTCGGGCCGTAGCCGGCGTTCTGCAGGGCGGTGATGATGCCGCGCGAGATGCCGTCGTAGGGCGAGAGCACGCCGTCGAGGACCGTGCCGTCGTTGTAGGAACCCGTCAGCAGGGTCTCCATGCGCGACTGGGCGGTCTCCTGCTGCCAGCGCAGCGTGGCGGCCTGCTCGATGGTGTTCTGGCCCGAGGGGATGACGAGCGTGCCGTCGTCGAGCAGGGGCTGCAGGACCGACATCGCGCCGTCGAAGAAGAAGAAGGCGTTGTTGTCGTCCAGGGAGCCGGCGAACAGCTCGATGTTGAACGGGCCGGTCTCGGTGCCGGCGGAGCCGTCGGCGTTCTGCAGGCCGAGGCCCACGAGGAGCGCGTTGGCCTGGGCCTCGCCGACGGCGAAGTTGTCGAACGTGACGTAGAAGTCGACGTTCTCGGTGTCGCGGATCAGGCGGTCGTAGGAGATGACCGGGATGTTGGCGTCCGCGGCGGCCTGGAGCTGGCCGGAGAGGGCGGTGCCGTCGATCGCGGCGATGATCAGGAGGTCAGCGCCCTCGGTGATCATCTGGTCGATCTGCTGCGACTGGGTGGGGATGTCGTCGTTGGCGAACTGGAGGTCCACCTGGTAGCCGGCGTCCTCGAGCTGGGACTGCACGGCGTCACCGTCGGCGATCCACCGCTCGGAGGTCTGCGTCGGCATCGAGACGCCGATGCTGAGGTCCTCGGGGGCGGCGTCCGCGGTGTCGGAGCCGCCGCTGCCGGCGCCACCGCCGCCACACGCGGTCAGGCCGAATGCCAGTGCGGCACCCAGAGCGGTCAACTTGAGCTTGTTGCTCAATGGATCTCCTCTTCGAGACGTCTGTCGCCGGACATCTCGGCGCTCAGGCCCGCGTCTGTGCGGGCGCTCACATTGTGAGCGCTAACAACGCACTCTCGTCAAGAGGTTGCCACCGTCTTCGTGTCACGTTCTCGTAACGAAGCCGGAGGCTCCGCGTAACCCGCGCGTGCGTGGAACGGGTCGATGCGGGCCGCCGGTGACCGGTGCCACGTCGGCCTGGCAGGCGGACCCGGGTGGGATCGGACCCACCCGGGTCCGCCGGGCACGGCGGGCTCAGCGCAGCGTGACCTGCCGGGACAGCAGCCCCGCCCGCGACCGGCGCTCGTCGGTGGTCAGCGGCTCGGTGACCGCGAGCGCGGTCTCCAGCCGGGTCTGCAGCTGCCCGGCGGGCCCCGCCCACTCCGCCGGCGGGGTGTCGGCGGGCACGTCCCAGACCGGGACGACGAGGCCGTGCGCCCGGAAGGCGCCGGCGTACCTGGTGCCCTCGCCCAGGGTCAGCTGCTCGGCGGCACCGAGCCGGGCGAGGGCGTCCAGGAGCTGCTCCTCGGGCTCGGGGCGCACCCACCGCACGTGCGCCCGGTCGACCGCGGGCCGGCACCAGTAGGCCGCCTCCAGGCCCTCGAGCCGGACGGTCGGGATGACGGCCTCGTTGGCCCGCTCCAGACCGGCCAGCGCGGCCGGGCCGGCCCCGGTGCCCTCCAGCCAGAAGCCGAAGTCCTCGTGCACGGTCACCTCGAGCGGGGCGGCCGGGTCCAGCAGCTCCTGCAGCCGGGGCCCGGCCGAGCCCTCGGCGCCGATCGGGCCCGGGTCGACCGGGTTGCCGGCCGGGGCCGCCAGGGCCGCGGCGAGCGCGGTGCCCAGGTCGCGGCTGACGTCGTCGGAGGAGGTGGCCAGCTGGACGCCGAGCACGACCTCCCCGTTGGCCCGCACCAGGCCCGGCGCCCCGCCGGGCAGCACGCTGGCCAGGGTCACGGAGCGGCCGTCGACGGTGGTCAGCCTCGCCGTCGCCGAGGGCACCAGCTCGCGCAGCGCCACCCAGTCGGCCTCGCCGACCAGGCCCTCGAAGGGCCGGGACACGACCGGGGCGTAGGCCGAGCCGTGGCAGTGCCTGTACTTGCGGCCCGACCCGCAGGGGCAGGGCGCCTTCGGGTTCACCGCACCGTCGGCAGCAGGAGCGGCGGGACGACGACGGGGTGCGGTGCGGGCCATGCGGCCAGGTTACGGAGACCCCGCCGCGGGCTCCGTACCGTGCCCACCGTGCCGACCGCCCCGCCGCTGGACCTGACCGACCCCGCCGTCGTCCTCGACCCCTACCCGGCCTTCGACGCCTCCCGGGCCGTGGCGCCCGTGCAGTGGCACGAGGACCTGGGGTTGTGGCTGGCGTTCACCCACGCCGAGTCCAACACGGTGCTGCGCGACCGGCGGCTGGGCCGGATCTGGGCCGACCGGGAGCCCGCCGACCGGTTCGACTCGTTCAACCTGGTGCACCGCAACGCCATCCTGGAGATGGAGCCCCCGCACCACACCCGGCTGCGCCGGCTGATCAGCAAGGCCTTCGCCCGCGGGCACGTCGAGCGGCTGCGGCCCTGGGTGGTGGAGCTGGCCGACCGGCTGGTCGACGAGCTGGCCGACGCCTCCGCCGACGGCACCCCGGTCGACCTGCTCACCGGGATGGCCGAACAGCTGCCGGTCGCGGTGATCGCCGAGCTCCTGGGCGTCCCGGAGGCCGACCGCGCGCTGCTGCGGCCCTGGTCCAACGCGATCGTGAAGATGTACGAGTACGGCCGCACGCCCGACACCGAGGACGCCGCCGAGCGGGCCGCCGCCGAGTTCGTGGCCTACCTGCGCGAGCTGGCTGCGCAGCGGCGCCGTGCCCCCGGGGACGACCTGGTCAGCCACCTGGTCGGCGTCCGCGACGCCGGGGACGCCCTCACCGAGGACGAGCTGGTCACGACCTGCATCCTGCTGCTCAACGCCGGCCACGAGGCCACCGTCAACGTCACCGGCAACGGCCTGCTCGCGCTGCTGCAGCACCCCGACCAGCTGACCAGGCTGCGGGCCGATCCCGCCCTGCTGCCCACCGCGATCGAGGAGCTGATGCGGTTCGACTCCCCGCTGCAGCTGTTCGAGCGCACCGCCACCGAGGACGTCGCGCTCGGGGGCGTCGTCGTCGAGCGGGGCCAGAAGGTGGCCGCCCTGCTGGGCAGCGCCAACCGCGACCCCGCGGTCTTCGCCTCCCCCGGCGTCCTGGACGTCGGGCGCACCGACAACCCGCACGTGAGCTTCGGGGCCGGCGTCCACTTCTGCATCGGCGCCCCGCTGGCCCGGGTGGAGCTGCAGGCCGCGTTCGGCGCGCTGCTGGCCCGGACGTCGTCGATCGAGCTGGGCGGGGAGGCCGTCCGGCGCCCGGAGTTCGTCATCCGCGGGCTCGCCGAGCTGCCGGTGGTGCTGCGTCGCTGAGTCCGCGGCCACCCCCCGAGGTCACCCGGCCACGTCGCGTCGGTGATCCCGGCCCCTCCGGTCCGGCTGGTCCGGTGCCACCGGGTCACGACCCCCGGGGTCCGACGGGGAGTGCACCGGCGGCCCCTCGACCGGCACCTCCGGGCCGGGGCACGCCCTCGGACTCCTCGGGCGCCGACCCCGGGACGCCGGTCCCACCCACCGGTAGAAGGTGAGCGCGCTCACTGGCACGATGCCCAGCATGCGCGGTCACATGCAGCACACGCCCCTGACGATCGACTCGATCTTCCGGTACGCAGAGCGCCACCACGGCCACAAGCCGATCGTGACGAACTCGCCGACCGGCCCGGTCCGGACGACGTACGCGGAGTGGGCCGAGCGCACCCGCAAGCTCGGCGGGGTGCTCGACGACCTGGGCATCAGCGCCGACGGCCGGGTGGGCACGTTCGCGTGGAACTCCGCCCGGCACCTGGAGCTGTACTTCGCCGTCCCCAGCGCCGGGCGGGTGCTGCACACGTTGAACATCCGGCTGTTCCCCGAGCAGCTGACCTACATCGCCAACCACGCCGAGGACGAGGTCGTCTTCGTCGACCGCACCGTGCTCCCGCTGTTCTGGCCGCTGGTGGACACGATGACCACGGTCAAGCACGTCGTCGTGATGGACGACGGCGGGGACAACGAGATCCCCGACGACCCGCGCGTGCGGGACTACGAGGAGCTGCTCGCCGCGGCCAGCCCGGTCGACTTCCGGGTCGAGGACGAGGACCAGGCCGCCAGCATGTGCTACACGTCGGGCACCACCGGCAACCCCAAGGGCGTGCTCTACACGCACCGCTCGACGGTGCTGCACACCATGGCCGTGGTGCAGCCCAACGTGTTCTCGATGGGCGAGACCGACGTCGTCATGCCGGTCGTGCCCATGTTCCACGCCAACGCGTGGGGCCTGGCGCAGGCCGGCCCCTCGGTCGGGGCCGCGATGGTCTTCCCCGGCCCGATGATGCAGCCCAAGGCGCTGGCCGACCTCATCGTCGACGAGGGCGTCACCTTCACCGCCGGGGTGCCCACCATCTGGCAGGGCGTGCTCCCCGAGCTGGCCGGCCGTGCGCACCGGCTGCGCGACATCGGTTGCGGTGGCTCCGCCGTCCCCAAGGCGCTCAGCGAGGCCTACCGCGAGCAGGTCGGGCTGCCCATCCTGCAGGCCTGGGGCATGACCGAGACGCATCCGGTGGCCACCTCCGCCCGGCTCCCGCGGCACCTGTTCGACGCCGGCGACGACGACAAGGCCGCCTGGCGCGCCCGCGCCGGCATCCCGTTCATGGGCGTCGAGGTGCGCATCGTCGAGGCCGGCACCACCGACGAGCTGCCCTGGGACGACGTCGCCACCGGCGAGCTCCAGGTGCGCGGCTCGACCACCGCGCAGGACTACTACAAGCCCGACGAGGGCGTGGAGCTGTCCACCTCCGACGGCTGGATGAAGACCGGGGACGTGGCCGCGGTCGACTCCTACGGCTCGGTGCGCATCGCCGACCGGACCAAGGACCTGATCAAGTCCGGTGGCGAGTGGATCAGCTCGGTCGACCTGGAGAACGCGATCATGAGCCACCCCAAGGTCAAGGAGGCCGCGGTCATCGCGATCCCCGACGCCAAGTGGGACGAGCGCCCGCTGGCCTGCGTCGTCCTCAAGGAGGGCGAGGAGTCGTCCAAGCAGGAGATCATCGACCACATCACCCCGCTGGTGGCCAAGTGGTGGCTGCCCGAGGCGGTCGAGTTCATCGACGAGGTGCCCAAGACCAGCGTCGGCAAGTTCTCCAAGAAGGACCTGCGCACCCGGTTCGCGGACTACACCCCCTCCTGACCCGCAGGTCTAGACGACGCGCGGGGGGTTGCCGGTCTCGCTGACCATGGGGCGGCCGGCGGCCTCCCAGTCGCCCATCCCGCCACCGACGTTGACCGCGTCGTAGCCGTTCTGGTTCAGCCAGGCCGCGACCCGGGCCGAGCGGCCGCCGCCGCGGCAGGTCACGTAGAGCGGGTCGCCCTCGGGGAGGTCGTCCAGCCGGGCGGGCACCTCGCCCATCGGGACGTGCGTGGCACCGTCGATGTGCCCGGCGACCCACTCGTCGTCCTCCCGGACGTCGAGGACCACGGCGTCGTCGGGGACCTGGTCGGCGGGCACGGTGGGGACCTGCTGCGGCATCGTCACGCGACCCATCGTGGCACGCCCCCGGCGCGTCCGGCCTGCGAGGATGGACGGCGATGAGCAGCCCCCAGCACGACCCGGCCCGCCGGCCCGCCTGGTCCCCGAGCCGCAACGCGATCGGGCTGTGGACCGCCGAGGGCGTGCTCGGGTCGCTGTTCTGGGTCGTCGTGGTGGTGCTGCTGGAGGTCTTCCTCCCGCTGCCCACCTGGCTGGCGGTGCTGCTGCCGGTGCTGGTGGTGGTCGAGGCGGTCGTGACGATCGGGCTGCGTCCGCGGCTGCGGTACCGGGTGCACCGCTGGGAGGTCACCGACGAGGCGGTCTACACGCTCACCGGCTGGCTGTCGCGCACCTGGACGCTGGTGCCGGTGTCCCGGATCCAGACCGTGGACGTCACCCGCGGGGTGGTCCAGCAGGTGTTCGGGCTGGCCACGGTCGCGGTGCTGACGGCGTCCTCGCAGGGCACCGTGCGCATCCTGCACCTGGAGGCCGATGTCGCCGCCCGGGTCGCCGACGACCTGGCGCGCCGGGCCGAGACCGTGCGGGACGAGGCCACGTGAGCGGTCCGTGGGGAGCACCACCGCCCGACCCCGCGCGGGCGCCGGGCGGGCGGCGGACGTCCTGGCGGGTCGTGCTCGTGCACACGGTCACCTTCCGGCAGGCCCGGCAGTTCGTGCCGATCGTGCTGGGCATCGGGGCGTTCCGGGGGCTCACCGACGGGGTGTTCGCCGTCGTGCTGATCGCCGTGGGGGTCACCGTGCTGTCGCTGGCCGGGGCGCTGCTGTCGTGGTGGCGGTTCTCCTACCTCGACGGCGAGGCCGCGATGGTCGTGACCCGCGGCCTGCTGTCCCGCTCGGTGCGCACGGTGCCCAACGACCGGGTACGGGGCGTGGAGGTCGAGACCCCGCTGGTGCACCGGCTCCTGGGTCTGGTCCGGGTGCGGGTCGACGCCGCGGCCGGCGCCGTCTCGGGCTCGGAGGAGGAACTGGTCGTCGACGGGGTCACCCCCGCCGAGGCCGACCGGCTGCGCGTGCACCTGCTGGCCCGGCGCGCCCCCGGCGTGCCGGTGGAGGCCTTCGAGGCCGAGCCGGTCGAGGAGGAGTTCGCCCGGTTCGACAACCGCTGGCTGCTGTACGCCCCGCTGGTCGGCAGCTACCTGGCCGTGCCGTTGGCCGCGGTGGGTGCGCTGTTCCGGCTGGCCGAGGAACTGCCCGACCGGTTCACCCCCGACCTGGGCCGGCCCGACCTCACCGACACCGGCCTGCTGGTCGTCGTCCTGCTGATCGCCCTGGTGCTGCTCGCGGTGGGCGCGGTGGTGGGCAGCGCGCTGGTCAACTGGCGGTTCCGGCTGGTCCGCCGCGGTGGGTCGCTGGTCGCCGTCCGCGGTCTGCTGACCCGGCGGCACACCGAGCTGGAGGTCGACCGGATCCGCGGGTGCACGGTGTCGGAGGGCCTGGGCATGCGCTGGGTGGGGGCGGCCCGGGCCTCGGCCCTGGTCACCGGGCTGGGCGATGCCACGCGGCGCGGTCAGCTGCTGCCGCTGGGTCCGCGGGCCGAGGCCTGGGCGCTGTCCTCCCGGCTGGTCGAGGACCCCGGCACGTTGCGGGCGCACCCGCCGGCGGCCCGGCGGCGGCGGATCCTGCGGGCCGTCGTCGGCGGGCTGCTGGTGAGCGTGGGCGGTGTGGTGCTGCTGACCCTGACCGGGCAGTGGTGGCTGGTGGCCGTCGGCCTGGTGCTCACCGCGCTCGGGGTGCCGCTCGGGCTGGGCCGGTACGCCGCCCTGGGCCACGCCGCGGGACCGCGGTCGTTCTCCGTCCGCTCGGGCTGGCTGGTGCGCGAGCAGGCGGTGCTGCAGCGCCGGGCCGTGGTCGGCTGGCAGGTGCACCAGACGTTCTTCCAGCGCCGGCAGGGCCTGGCCACGGTCGTCGCGGCGGTCGGGGCGGGCAGCGGCGGCTACCAGGCGCTGGACATGGGCGCCGACGACGCGGCACGGTTCGCCGCCGCCGCGTCGGGCCGGTGGGCCCGCACGCTCAGCCCTCCCG